>DATBXI010000316.1:0-9315 GCA_036514355.1 Desulfuromonadaceae bacterium | reverse complement strand
CTCCCCTTCTCCACCCCCACCATCGACGACGCCGAGATCAACGAGGTGGTGGACTCCCTCAGATCCGGCTGGATCACCACCGGCCCCAAGGTGAAACGCTTCGAGGAGGAGTTCCGCGCCTACGTGGGCGCCCCGTTCGCGGTTGCCCTCAGTTCGGCCACCGCCGGGCTGCACGTGACCCTGCTGGCCCTCAAGATCCGGGAGGGGGACGAGATCATCACCACCCCCATGACCTTTGCCTCCACGGTGAGCATGATCATTCTCTGCGGCGCCACGCCGGTGCTGGCGGACATCGAGCCCGGCACCCTCAACATCGACGTGAACGCGGTCAGCGAGCGGATCACCCCACGCACCAGGGCGATCATTCCGGTGCACTTCGCCGGCCAGGCCTGCGACATGGACCCGCTCTTCAGCCTGGCCAAAGCGCACAACCTGACCATCATCGAGGACGCGGCCCACGCCGCCGGCACCGAGTACAAGGGCAAGCGGATCGGCTCCCTGGACTCCGTCTCCATCTTCTCGTTCCATCCCAACAAGAACATCACCACCGGCGAGGGGGGGATGGTCTGCACCCCTGACGAAACACTGGCGGAGGAAGTCTCGCTGCTCAAGTTCCACGGCATGAGCCGCGAGGCCTGGAAGCGCTTCGCCGCCTCCGGCACCCCCAACTACGACATCATGCTCCCGGGCTTCAAGTACAACATGATGGACATTCAGGCCGCCATCGGCATCCACCAGCTGCCCAGGCTGGACGGCTTCATCGACCGGCGGAGGGCAATCGCCGAGCTCTACAACCGGGAGTTTGCGGGCATCGCAGAGCTGGCCCTGCCGACCTGCGCCCCCTATGACCAGCGCCACGCCTGGCACCTGTACACCCCGCTGGTCAGGATCGAGCAGTTAACCATCGACAGGGACCAATTCATGGCGGAACTGAAGAAGCTGAACATCGGCAGCGGCCTGCACTATAAAGCGATCCATCACCACGCCTGGTACCGGGAGCACCTGCCGATTGCGGACGAGGCCCTGCCCAATGCGAGCTACGCCTCGGAGCGCATCCTCTCCCTGCCGCTCTTCCCCAAGATGACCGAGGATGATGCCAGAGACGTGGTGGCGGCGGTGAAAACGGTTATCCACAGCAATCGGCGGTGAGGAATGTCCGATCCAGCAATATTTTCAGTTGCCTCCCGTCCTATACCCGTTTATCCTTATAGTAAGGAGGTAAGGAAGAATGCTCGCCAAAAAAACATCCAAAAACCAACTTACGCTGCCCAAAGAGATCGTCGGCAACTTCCCCGGCATCGATCTGTTTGACGCCATGGTGGAGGATAATCGCATCGTCTTGACACCGGTAAAGGTGACGCCTATCACCGCTTCTCTGGAGGGAATACGCTCCAAGATGCAACAACTCGGCATTGATGAGAATGATGTGGCCGAGGCGGTCAAATGGGCCAGAAAGTAGAGCCGTTAGGGGTTGTTCTCGACACCAACGCACTTGTCTCAGCCCTCCTCTTCGGCGGGCGGGTAGGCAGATTGCGCGACCTGTGGAGGGAGGGACGGATTATTCCGTTGGTTTCTAAAGAAACCTTCGCGGAATTCAGAAAGGTTCTTTCATACCCCAAATTCAAGCTTTCCCAGCAGGAAATCCGGGAACTGCTGAATGAAGAGATCTTGCCATTCGTGGAGCCGGTTGAGATTACGGAACCATGTGCCGGTATTTGCCGCGATCCCCATGACGACATGTTTCTCGCGGTGGCGGCCAGTGGCGGCGCGCGGTATCTGGTTACCGGTGACCAGGACTTGCTGGAGTTGCAGAATCACGGCGCGACACGGATAGTAACCGTGGCGGAGTTTTTGTCTCTTACGGGCGATATCTGATGCCCGGTGCCACGAAGCTCGCCAGCTCATACCTGCATTAATGTCCAGCTTGTCAGCATTTGGAAAAATTGCAGCAGCAAACAGGAGATAGACCCACCCCATGAGTAACGAAGACCTGCGCAAACTCCCCCCCCAGAGCCTGGAGGCAGAGATGTCCATCCTGGGGGGGATACTGATCGACAACGACGCCATCAACCGGGTGCTGGAACTCCTGCTCCCCGAGGACTTCTACCGGGAGAGCCACCGCAAGATCTTCCAGGCCATGATGCGCCTCACGGACCAGCGGGAGCCGTGCGACCTGATCACCATGACCGCGATCCTCAGGAAACAGGGGGAACTGGAGGAGGTGGGAGGGGCGGCCTACCTGGCCACCCTGGTGGACTACGTCCCCACGGCGGCCAACATCTCGTACTACTGCAAGATCGTGAAGGAAAAGGCGGTCAACCGCAAGCTGATCTCGGTTGCCACCGAGATCGCCACCCGGGGCTACGACGAGCAGTCCGACGTCAACGAACTGCTGGACGTGGCCCAGAAGCAGATCTACGAGATCTCCGAGAACAAGCTGCGCCCCCAGTACGTACCGGTGCAGGCGGTGGTCAAGGACACCTTCAAGATCCTCAAGTCCCTCCACGACCGCAAGGAGTTGATCACCGGCACCCCCACCGGCTACACGGACCTGGATACCATGACCGCCGGCTTCCAGCCCGGCGACCTGATCATCATCGCGGCCCGCCCCTCCATGGGCAAGACCACCCTGGCCCTCAACATCGCCCAGTACGCCAGCGCCGAGAGCAAGAAGAAGATCCCCTCGGCCATCTTCTCCCTGGAGATGGGGAAGGAACAGCTGGTGATGCGTTTCTTCGCCTCCATCGCCCGGGTCGATTTCGGCAAGATGCGTACCGGCCATTTCCAGGACTCGGACTGGCCCCGCCTCACCCGAGCCGCCGGCGTGCTGCACGACTCCAGAATCTTCATCGACGACACCCCGGCCATCAGCGTGCTGGAGCTGCGCTCCAAGGCGCGGCGGCTCAAGAGCGAGCACGACATCGGCCTGATCATCGTGGACTACCTGCAGCTCATGCGGGGCTCCAACTCCGAGTCGCGCCAGCAGGAGATCTCCGAGATCTCCCGCTCCCTCAAGGCCCTGGCCAAGGAGCTGAGCGTGCCGGTCATTGCCCTCTCCCAGCTCAACCGCGAACTGGAGAAGCGCGGGGACAAGCGCCCCATGATGAGCGATCTGCGCGAATCCGGGGCCATCGAGCAGGATGCCGACGTGATCATGTTCGTCTACCGCGAGGCGGTCTACTGCGAGAGCTGCCGCAAGCGGGACGGCTCCTGCACGGAAGGGCACGAGCGCAACGCCGAGCTGATCATCGGCAAGCAGCGTAACGGCGCCATCGGCACGGTCAAGCTGGCCTTCCTGGGCGAGCATACCCGCTTCGAGAACCTGAGCGACAGGGGCGATATGTGATGGGTAATCCACCACCCCCGGCCCCTCTTTATCAAGGAGGGGAGCTTATAATCCCCCTCCTGGTTCAGGAGGGGTTAGGAGTGGTCAGGTTTATACGACAAGCTTCGGAGGTGGACAGATGGCACGCATAGACGCATTGTTCAAGATGATGAAGGAACAGGGGGCCTCGGACCTGCACCTCTCCACCGGCAATCCCCCCATCTTCCGCCTGCACGGCGAGATGGAGCGCCTGAACTTCAAACCGCTGGGGCATGAGGAACTCAAGGCCATCCTGTTCGAGATCCTGTCCGAGAAGCAAAAGGCCCTGTTCGAGGAGAAGAAGGACCTGGACTTCGCCTATTCCGTGGAGGGGCTGGCCCGCTTCCGCGGCAACATCCTCATGCAGCACCGGGGCATCGCCGCGGTCTTCCGCATCATCCCCAGCAAGATCCTTTCGGCCGAGCAATTGGGGCTTCCGGAAGGGGTGCTGCGCATGACCCGGTTCAAGAAGGGGCTGGTGCTGGTCACCGGTCCCACCGGCTCGGGCAAGTCCACCACCCTGGCGGCCATGATCGACCTGATCAACTCCACCCGCAAGGAACACATCCTGACCCTGGAAGACCCGCTGGAGTTCATCCACGAGAACAAGCAGGCGCTCCTCAACCAGCGCCAGATCGGGGATCATACGGAGAGTTTCGCCTCGGCCCTCAAGGCGGCGCTGCGCGAGGACCCGGACATCATCCTGGTGGGGGAGATGCGCGACCTGACCACCATATCCCTGGCCATGAGCGCCGCCGAGACCGGACACCTGGTGTTCGGCACCCTGCACACCAATACGGCGCCCAAGACCATCGACCGCATCATCGACGTCTTCCCCACGGACCAGCAGGAGCAGGTGCGCACCATGCTGTCCGAGTCGCTCAAGGGGGTGGTGTGCCAGCAGCTGCTCAAGACCGCCGACGGCAAGGGGCGCGTGGCGGCCCTGGAGATCATGCTCGGCACCCCGGCCATCGCCAACCTGATCCGCGAGGCCAAGACCTTCCAGATCCCCTCCATCATCCAGACATCCAAGAAGGACGGCATGCAGCTGATGGACGTGCACCTGATGGAGCTGCTCAAGGCCCAGCGGGTCAATCCCGAGGAGGCCTACCGCTGCTCCATCGACAAAAAACAGTTCGAACCGTTCCTCCCCAAGGGGGACGCGGTCCCGACCGAGTAGCCCTCATGGACGACAACGAGAAAGGCCCCGTTACGGGGCCTTTTTAGCTACCTAATCAAACTCCCTGGGGATGGGTTGATTCCTGTGCCATAAAATCCCCATCCCCCTCCTCACCTCCCCCTTGAAGGGGGAGGGTCGCACTACACCCTCACCAGATATAGTCCCGGGCAATGGCCCGCTTGTCGTGCCCGCTCAACAGGTGCATCACCCGGATGCGCTTCAACGTCGGGGGGGAGAGACTCCCCAGGGGAATGAAGACGATACGCCGCCCCAGCCGGGCCGCGATCCGCTTGAAGATGCTGCGCGGCGGCCGGGCAGCCACGTACACCACGTGCTGTTCCCGTGAATAGTCCAGGCCGGCCAGGAGCAGCAGTTCGGCCTTGGTCCCGCAGCCGCGGTAATCGGGGTCGCTCCACACGTCCCGCAGCCGGCGCGGCGGGCAGGAGAGGAGGAGCCCGCCGTACTCGCAGCGGCAGATGCCCGGGCCGCTGACGTTGTCGCCCGGGTCGGTGGCGTAGAAGGCCATGTCCGACTCCTGCTCGTGCTCCCCCAGCCAGGTCATGGTAAAGGGATAACGCCCGCTCCGGTCCTCGTCGAAGATGATCACCACGCTCCCCACCCCGCCCTTGACCCGCAGCCGTTCCCGCACGTAGATCCGGCCGTCGTGGGGGAGGTTGCGGATGGTTTCCCGCAGGTCGATGCCGTCCAAGAGGGAGCTGCTGAACGGCTCGATCCGGCTCTGCTCCTCGGACAGCTGGCGCAGCCCCTTGGATTTCAGGAACGTGCCGTAGTTCTCGATCACCAGGTCCTCCGGCGGCCAGGAGCAGAGCGCGTCGCCGTCAAACCCTTCCAGCCATTCTCCGGGGCGTTTTTCCCGCCTGCGGTTGAGGAACCGCAGGTCGGACAGCCCCTTGCGGTGCGGCGTGCGGGGTCGGAACCGGATCTGGCGGGTCTGATCCCCCAGGTCCTCGGCCCGGAGCCGGATGGTCGAGACATCCGCCTCCTCCCGCTGCCAGGGGTAGCAGCAGGCCAGACGCCAGAAGGCATGCGCAAAGTTGTCGTCCACGCACCCCCGGGCCGCTGTCAGCAGCTGGAACAGGTCGGGGAGCAACTGGCCGGTGATGGCGGCGTAGTTGCGCCCAAAACGGAAAAACGCCCGCTTCTGCCACAGGTGGACCCGCTCCCCGGTCTCCTGGCGGTAGTGGCGCCCTGCCTGTTCGAACAGGCGCAGGTGGCAGCGCTGGCGGTCCGGCATCTCCCCGGCGGCACCCACGTGGCGTGCGCCGGCCTGGATGGCGGCCCGCAGCGCCTCATGCTCGGGGATCGCCTGCCGCCCCCCGTCGATCAGTTCCAGGGCGTTGAACCGGCGGCGCAGCGAGGGTGCGGGCGCGGGCGCTTCGCTGGGCAGCCCCTGGCGCCGCATCTCGTAGATGGCCGAGACAAAGGGGAACTCCCCCATCACCTCGCCGCAGGAGTCGGGATGGAGGTTGAAGAGGCGCACGTTGTCCCGCCGCACCCGGCCCAGCGGTTCCGTCTGCGGCTGCCCGAAGAACGCCCGGACCCGCTCCAGATGCGCCATGCCGCAGACGAACAGGATTGTCCGGTACTGTTCGGCCAGCCGCTGCAGGCGGAAGGCCATGCCCCGCTCGCGCCGGATGTCCTCGCCGTGCGCTGCATCCCCGGCCCTGGCGGTGCGGTATTCCCGATAATAGGCCCCCAGGCCGATGCGACGGACCGCGTAGGCGTCGGGGAGGGACTCGTGCACCGCCGGGTACGTGTCCAGGTCCACATCGATGAACTGCAGGGGGATGCCCTGCTCCAGGGCGCAGCGTCCCGCTTCCACCAGGGGGTCGGCCGGTTCCACCAGCAGGTGGATGGTCGGGCTGGCGGACGGGTCGCCGTGAGGGCGGGGGATGGGGGCGTAGGAGATGACCGAGACCTGGGGGAGGCGGCGCAGCGCCTGGAGGAAGCGTCCCTCCAGGGTGGGGGGGAGTTCGAGGGCGATGCAGTCGGGCCGCAGGCGTTCAATGGCCCGGGCGGCCAGGTGGGCGAATTCCATGCGGTAGTGCAGGATCGGCAGGGCATGGACCGGGCCGAAGGTCTCCATATGCAACCGGTGCGTCATGGGTGTCCGGAAGTCAGCATCATGGGGTCTTCAGATAGTCCAGGGCCTCATCCCCCAATACCCGTTCCACGGCCAGGGGGAGCAGGTCCGCGGCGTCGCCGCCACGGGCGCGGGCCATCTTGAGGGCGTAGCGGGCAATGTTGATGCCGTCCCGGACCGAATAGGCCTCGTCGGCCCCATGGGCCCGCTGGAGGAACTCCACCACGTATCTCAGGATGCGCTCGTCGGAGAATGGGAGGTTTTCCTTCAGGATCAGCAGCTCCTCGTCCGCCGGGGGGAAGTCGATGTAGATCTGCGGTTGCAGTCGGGAGTGGATGTATTCCGGCACCTCGAAGGTGGAGGCGTCCTCGTTCATGGTGACCACGATGCGGAACTCGGGCCGGGCGGGGATGCGCAGGCCGGTGACGATGGACTCCACGTAGCGCCGGTCGTCCAGGAGCGGCGCCAGGGAGGCCCATGATTTCTCGCTCATCCGGTTCCCCTCGTCCAGGATCAGCACCCCGCCGGTGAGCATGGCCGACACCAGGGACGAGGCGGCGTACTGGATCTTGCCGTCCGGGCCGATCACCGGCGAGATGATCAGGTCCTCGGGGCGGGTGTCCATGGTGGCTTGGAACAGGTAGACCGGCCTACCGAGGCGCTGGGCCGCCGCGTACCCCAGGGTGGTCTTCCCCACCCCCGGCTTGCCGATCAGGCGCGGGTTGAAGGGGATGTCCCGCTCGTCGATCACCATCCAGGCCGCCAGGAGCTGGGTCAGCAGTTCCTCCTGCCCGACCCAGCGCAGAGGGAGGGTGACGGGGGAGGCCAGGGTCAGGGTGATGCCGTCGAGGGTTATTTTTTCCATTATGCGAGTCGCCTTGTGACGCAAAGGGATAGAGTCGGGTGGTTGGGGGGCATTATAGCGGCATGGGTGGGCGGGTCAACAGATTTCGGTAAGGAGGGAGTGGCGTTCCCATCCCTGTTCAAGCCGGACCAGTAAGCCGCTTAATGGCACTTGCTCCGGTAAGAGATTTCATCTGTGTAATCGCAATCCCGTTCAGTTGGGAAAGGCGGCCCTGCGGTAAGAGTCCTTGGTGGATGAGCACGGAATTGATGCTTTCCAGGTTCGAAAGAACGACCAATTGTTCAAGCGTGGCATGATCCCGGATGTTCCCGTCCTTGTCCGGGTTGGCATCGCGCCATTCACGGGCCGTCATTCCGAAGAGGGCAACGTTCAGCAGGTCGGCTTCACTGGCATAAATCGTGGTTATTTGGGCCTTGGTAAGGCGGGGCGGGATCAGCTTTTCCTTTACCGCATCGGTGTGAATCCGGTAGTTGATCTTGGCAAGGGTCCGCTGGAGGTTCCATTCCAAGGAGAGAGACCTACCCTCTTCCTCCTTGAGGCGCTGGAACTCCTTGATGAGATAGAGTTTGAACTCGACGGAGATCCAGGCCGCGAATTCAAAGGCGATGTCTTTGTGCGCATAGGTCCCACCGTAGCGGCCGGCCTTGGACACCAGCCCGATGGCGTCGGTATGTTCGATCCATCGCTTGGCGGTTAGGACGAAACTGTTAAGGCCGGCCTGTTTTCTAAACCCATCGAATTCGATGGGATTAAAATCGGGATTGTTGAGTTGCTCCCAGATGCCGAGGAACTCGATGGTGTTTCGATTGCGCAGCCAGTTCTGGATGATGTAGTCGGTCCGTTCCGCATCACGGTGGCGGGCAATGTCGGTCAGGGAGATGTAGTCATCGTGCTCTTTGTGATAGATGGCAATCTCGCTGCCTTTGACGTGTATGGTTCGTTTCATCTCCAACCTCACCAGCCGTACTTAATCACGTCGTCAACTCCACCAACAAAGCATCGAGCCTGGCTGGCTCCTGCATGACCTATAATGTCAGGCTTCGTCACACCCTCCCCAACAGACGCAGCAACCCGTCCAGGATAGTCAACGGATGGGGCGGGCAGCCGGGGATGTACAGGTCCACGGGGAGGAACGTGTCCACACCGTTGTGCACCTCGTGGAGGCCGTGAAAGGGGCCGCCGTCGATGGCGCAGGCACCGGCGGCGATGAGCACCTTGGGGCTCGGGATGGCGTCCCAGGTCTTGAGCATGGCGATGCGCATGTTCTCGGTGACCGGGCCGGTGACGTACATGCCGTCGGCATGGCGGGGGGAGGCGACGAACTGGATGCCGAAGCGCCCCAGGTCGAACCCGACGGTGGAGAGAACGTTGGTGTCGGCCTCGCAGGCGTTACAGCCGCCGGCGCTTACCTCCCGCAGCTTGAAGGAGCGGCCGTACAGGGCAAGCAGCTTCTGGCCCAGGCTATGGGCCAGGCGACGCTCCTCACCCTCCCGGACTACCAGGTCCTCCCGCTCCGACGCGGCCAGCCGCTCGTCGCGCTCGAAGGTCAGGGCGCCGGTGGGGCAGGCTTGCTCGCACTCGGGGCAGAAGAGGCACTTGCCCATGTCCACGGCCAGGCCGTTGGCATGGTACACCGCATTGACGGGGCAGGCCTCGGTGCAGACCGTGCATCCCGGCGGACACCGGGTGGGGTCCAGGCGCGGGTAGCCCCGGAACAGCTCCGGCAGTGCCGCCGGCTCAGCGGGGTATCTTGTTGTTCGGTGTCCTTGCCGGACCCGTTCCAGCACCGCCTTGAACATGCC
>DATBXI010000315.1:0-14138 GCA_036514355.1 Desulfuromonadaceae bacterium | reverse complement strand
GGGTAATGACCAGGCCGAAGCCGACTGCCAGGATGACTCCGACCGCGATCAGCACGATCATGATGGTAGATGCGGTGCCAGCCTCCCTGCTGTTGCTGTCGGAGGTCAGCTTGGCCTGCCCCTCTTTCGATTCCATCAGCTTGTTCAGCATCTCCTGTTCGTGCAAGGCGGCCTTCTTGGCGTCGCCATGTACCAGCGCCAGGGCTTCGGGTTTCCTGCCGGCCTCATCCAGTTCCCGGACCCGGTCCATATAACCGCCGTAGACCTTGCGGGCTTCCTTGAACTCGGCAAACAGCTTGCGTCCCTCGTCGGTCAGGATGGTCTTCTCGAACTTCTCGCCGTGTTCGGAGATGTCATTACGCAGTTTGGCGGCAGTGTCCCAGGCGGCCTTTGCTTCAGCCGGGTCCTTGGCATCAGTGGCATCGCGCAGATTGATGCGCACCCGCTGGAAGTCGATGGACATGGCGGCTAGATCGCCCAACGGCACGGTGATCTTCTCGTAGAGTTTGGTGTCAGCGTTGTCGATCTGGTGGATCTTTGTGATGCCGACCAGGCCGATGATTCCCGCAATCAAGGCTACGATGATGTAGCTGACGATCAATTTCGTTCCCAATTTTAAATTTTTCAGCATAACTTCACCCTCCTTTGAGCAAGCAATTCGGTTTAATTTATGCGTTTACATATAGCACTAAGGATGCCAAAGGCGATATCCGCGTTATTTCAATAAGATGTCTTGCGTAAGGGCAATCGAAGGGGTGAGACTTCTGTCTACAGCCATGAAATACTACGGAAAAACTGCTTTGAAGTCGCGATAGTGGGAGAAATGAGACAAACGGAGCGGATGAGACAATTGTCTGATAGGTAGTTGTTTCTGGAGGGGACGGCGGGAAAGCTAGGAGATTTTATCCTTACCGCGGATAAGTTTTTTGTTCAGGGCATGCCGGCTGATCCCGAGATAACCGGCGGCAATTCCCTGGTTGCCTTTGGCGCGTTTGAGGGCATCACTAATCAGGGTCTCTTCGGCTTCTTTGAGTGTCGGGATGCGCTCGCCAGCTGCATCCCGAAGGACTACGGAAGCATCGTTTTCCGGTACCACAGGCGTCCGGTTTTCCCGTTCCCTGCCGATGGCCTTCAAGAAGCTGTTCATGGAAAGAACGCCCTGGCTATGCTGGGCAACTGCGTCGAAGGCCATGGCCCTTAATTCACGGATATTGCCCGGAAAGTGGTACGAGTCAAGGTAAGAGCAAAGCTCCGGCGGCGGCGTTGGTTTTTTCTTTGTCATTTCCACGGCTGCGTCATCCAGAAACCGGTCGAGCAACAGCGGTATGTCGCCATGACGGTCCCTGAGTGGAGGAACTATCACCTGGTGGGTCGCCAGACGGTAGTACAGATCCTTCCTGAAACCGCCTGATTCCACCATAGCGCGCAGGTTGCGATGGGTGGCGACGACGATGCGGGCATCGCTCTTTCTGGGCAGATCTGAGCCCAAAGGATAATATTCACCCTCCTGGAGCAGACGGAGCAGCTTGATCTGCGAGGATTCGTTCAGGTCGCCGATCTCGTCGAGAAAGAGCGTGCCTCCGCGCGCCTGCGCCAGCATCCCCTCCCGTGTCCTATCGGCGCCGGTGAATGCCCCTCTGGTGTGGCCGAAGAGGGTGTCGGAAAACATCTGGTCGTCCAGCCCGGCCACGTTGACGGCCACATAGGGGCCTTTTCGGGCGCTTATGGCGTGGATTGCCTCTGCGATGAGTTCCTTGCCGACACCCGTTTCTCCGCTGATCAGAACTGGTTGGGAGGTAGTTGCGACCACCTCCAGGTAGTGGAGGACAGCCAGCATGGGAGGCGCCTGAGTGGTAATCGATGAGAACGCCCGGTGCGTCTTGGCCGGCCTGTCCAGCAGCTTTAGCTTGAGGGAATCGACCTCGCGGCGGAGGGAACACTCCGCCAGTGCCCGTTTGACTACCAGTTCCAGTTCTTCCATTTCGTGGATCGGTTTGACCACGTAATCCTTGGCGCCGAGCCGCATTGCCTGTATGGCGTCACTGATCACGCCGGTACCGGAAATTACAATAACCGGAGTATCCGGGCTCTGTTGGGCTATTTCCCGTATGACGGCAAAACCGTCCAGAACCGGCATCCGGAGGTCGGTAAAGACGATGTCCGGTCGTTCCCGCTCAAAGGTTTTGATGCCTTCCTTTCCATCCGATGCTTCAAGAATGGCATATCCCATGTCCCTGAAATAGGCGGCAATACCCTTACGAAGATCGTGATCGTCTTCGATTATGAGCAGAGAAACATCCATCATCAATGCCTTTGCCTGTCCGTCGTAACCCTTCCTTGGATGCGAACTTATAGCATTCCTGCATCAGCAGTCAAATATAATCAATGCAGAGCCGGAAGCGCCCTGTCCTAGGGACGACATTTCAATCATTAGACGATATTTCGACTCCCGCTCCAGCGTGCCGACTCTGAAAGTTGGGCACTATTCGCCTCATATTCGATAGTTGCAGCGCCACGGAGCTTGGTGCTGCGTTTGGCATAAATCTCGTATCGGGCATCACAGAGCCAACGGCGCTGAACGTGCGTGAGACGCAACCGACAGGTTTCAATACAGCAGTCTGAAAGGAGCATACAATGAACAGGGAATCGCAGATAAAAATGGCATCTATCCATGGGATTGCCGTGGCAGTGGCCGCAGTCGTCATTTTGTCCGGCCCGGCCAACGCACAGGAACCCTTTGTCTACCCGACCAAGGGGCAGTCCAAGGAACAGACGGAAAAGGACAAATATTCCTGCTACCAATGGTCCAAGCAACAGACCGGATTCGATCCCATGCAGACCCAAACGGCAACGGCGCCGCCGCCGACACAAAAGGGAGGGGCAGTGAGAGGTGCCGCCAGGGGAGCGGCCGCGGGAGCTGCGATTGGGGCGATTGCCGGCGATGCCGGCAAGGGCGCTGCCATCGGGGCGGCCTCGGGCGGTATTGTCGGTGGAGCGCGTCGCAGGCAAAGCGAGAGGGAGCAGGAGCAGTATGCCCAGCAACAGTCGGCCGAGTCCGGCAAACAGCGCGGCGAGTACGACCGGGCCTGGGGCGCGTGCATGGAAGGTAAAGGCTACACGGTGAAATGACCGCGCCTCTTTTGTGGAGGTGAACAATCACGAGGAGGATATCATGGCACGGATTTCAGCGGTACTGCTCGCAGTCACGATTATATTTGGAGCGGTCGAGATGGCAATGGCGGTGGACAAGGATCTGCGGACCTGCGCACTGTCACGGGCAATCGAATGCATAGCCGATGAAGGATGCCTTGAACGGACGATACATAAAATGAATCTGCCCCGTTTTGTGCAGATCGACCTCAAGTCCAAGACCATAACGTCACTGGACAAGGAGGTCGCGCGTAACACTAAAATCAGCGCAGTGGAATACGCGGGCGGGCTGCTGGTACTGCACGGGACCGAGTTGCGCGGATGGAGCATCGCGATAGGCGAAGATGGAGATCTCTCTCTCACCGCATCAGGGGAGAGTGAGGCGTTTGTCGTGTTCGGTTCCTGCATGAATCCCTGAGATCGGCCGGATCCACTGTGCGCAAGGAGAAACTGACATGAGAACATACACCCGATTGATAGTCACCACCCTCATGCTGGTACTGGCCTTCTCTTCAGTGAAGGCGTATGCCGCCAAGAAGGCCGAGATCGATCGCGACGCGAGCGCCGCCCTGCAGAATCTTTACGACAGCACCCCGGTCGCCAAAATGCTTGCGGGGAAAGCACGCGGGGTTCTCGTCTTTCCGAACATCGTCAAGGGCGGATTCATCGTCGGCGCCCAGTACGGCGATGGCGCACTCCGCGTGCACGGCAAAACCACCGGCTACTACCGGAGTGTGGCGGTCTCCTATGGCCTGCAGGCAGGCGTCCAGGCATTCGGCTATGCGCTGTTTTTCATGAACGATGCCGCGCTGGCGTACCTGAAGAAGTCGGAAGGATGGGAGATCGGTGTCGGTCCGAGCATCGTCGTCGTTGACATGGGAGTAGCCAAAACACTCACCACGACGACCGCCAAGGACGACATCTATGCATTCATCTTCGACCAAAAGGGGTTGATGGCGGGCCTTGGCCTGCAGGGGTCGAAGATCACCAAAATCGAACCGGACTAGGCATCTGCCGATCCGGGCTGCCGTCATCGGGTTGCATGATAGCCCCTGATTCCTTACACCGCATGAAGGAGCATGTATGAAACTGAAATCGTTATGGATGCGTGCAATGAGCCTTTTCATCGCCATCCTGCTTTTCTTGCCGCTTCAGGCGATGGCCCAACAGGGGCAACAGGCGGGGGACGTTGCCCAGAAGAAAGTATCAAAAGAGGAGCTGGCGCAACTGGTGGCGCCGATAGCCCTGTACCCCGACGAACTGGTTGCGCAGATACTTATGGCATCGACCTATCCTCTCGAGATTGTTGAGGCCGATCGATGGGCGCAGCAGAACAAGAGTCTCAAAGGGGATGCGCTGGCCAAGGCCCTGGAAAAGCAGGGCTGGGACCCG
Source organism: Desulfuromonadaceae bacterium (assembly GCA_036514355.1). Classification (GTDB taxonomy): domain Bacteria; phylum Desulfobacterota; class Desulfuromonadia; order Geobacterales; family Pseudopelobacteraceae; genus JACPFJ01. The sequence continues at coordinate 9,596 of DATBXI010000315.1, read as the reverse complement.
AGCGTCAAGTCGCTGGTGAACTTCCCCTCCGTGCTCTCGGCCATGAGCCAGAAGCTCGATTTGACGTCGAAACTGGGCGACGCCTTCCTGGCCCAGCAGCAGGACGTGATGGCCGTGATCCAGGAGTTGCGGAGGAAGGCTTACGACGCGGGGAACCTGAAGACGACGAAAGAGCAGAAGGTTGTGGTGGAAAAGGAAACCATCGTCATCCAGCCCTCGAATCCCGACGTCGTCTACGTCCCCTCCTACAACCCCACGGTCGTGTACGGCGCGTGGTCGTATCCCGCCTATCCTCCCTATAGCTATTATCCGCCGCCGCCGGCCTACTATCCGGCGTTTCACTTTGCCGCTGGTGTGGCGCTCGGCCTTGCCTGGGGTTATGCCTGGGGCAACTGCAACTGGCATGGCGGCAGCGTGAATTACAACGTAAACAATAACTTCAACCGAAACACCAACATAAACCGGAACCGGCCAAGCCAGTTGCCGAGCCAGGGGCGCGGCCAGGGGGCATGGCAACATAATCCGAGCCACCGCAAGGGAGTTGCTTACAAGGATGGTGCGACAGCCAAGAGATTTGGCCAGTCTCCCGAACGTTCCATGGCGGGGAGGCGCGATGCCCGGGGCTATGGAGGCGGAGCCGGCGCACGCCCCACCGCAGGTACCATGGACCGTGGTGCTGCGTCCCGCCCGAGCGCCGGCACTACCGGGAGAGGGCGGGATAGCGCTTTCAGCGGCGGAGCCGGCAGCGGGAGGCAGGAGCGGCAGGCAAGCGACAGGGGCAACGCGAGCCGCCAGAGTTCCGGATTAAGTTCCCGCGGTGGCGGCGGATTCAGCGGCGGTGGTTCCCGTGGCGGTGGCGGTTTCCGTGGGGGTGGTGGCCGTGGTGGTGGTCGCAGGTAGCCCGCTGGTACCTATTCATGTCGCCCACACATAAACGGAGGATACAGCATGATGGCCATGACTTCCCGAACATTATCAGTTTCCTTGTTCCTGCTGCTGGCGTTGCTCGTCATTTCGACGGGTGTGCCCGCCTTGGCGGCATCGTCCGGTAAGGCCCAGAAATCGTTCGCTTCGCCGGAGGATGCAGTCAAAAGCCTGGTTGTCGCGGTGAAGGACAACAATACCAAGGCACTGGTCGCCATCCTCGGGCCCGGTTCCCAAACGATCGTATCATCGGGCGACCCGGTTGCCGACAGGGCCGGCAGGGAACGGTTCGTCAAACTGTACGATGAAAAAAACGCGATCGAAAAAAGCGGTACCGCTAAGGCGGTCCTCTCCATAGGCACCGAAGACTATCCGTTTCCGATCCCGGTGGTCAAAAAGGGTGGTACGTGGCGCTTCGACGCCAAGGCTGGCAAAGAGGAGATACTGAACCGGAGGATCGGACGGAACGAACTGGAAGTGATGGATGTGCTTCGCGCCTATGTGGAGGCCCAGCGTGATTATGCGTCCATGGACCCCATGGGCAACGGCGGGGAGTTCGCCCAGAAGATCCGCAGCACGCCGGGGAAAAAGGATGGCCTCTACTGGGAGGTAAAGGAAGGCGAGGTGGAGAGCCCTTTCGGGCCGCTGGCAGGAGAGGCTGCCCGGGAGGGGTATTCAAGCTCGAAGAGCGGGAACCCTACGCCGTTCCATGGCTATCTGTTCAGGATTCTGAAAGCGCAGGGTAAGAACGCTGACGGCGGCGCATTTGACTATGTGGCCAACAACAGGATGGTCCTCGGTTTTGCCATGGTGGCCTATCCGGCCCAGTACGGATCGTCCGGGATCATGACCTTCATCGTGAACCAGAATGGCGTCGTCTATCAGAAGAACCTGGGCAGGAACACCGGCAAGACAGCGGCAGCCATGAAGCTCTACAACCCGGACAAGAACTGGAAGAAGGTGGAGTAACCTGTTGCTTTATTCGAGCGGTCCGGCCATGCGCCGCCTGATCCGGTCGCGAACCAGCGCGATGTGTATCCGCCAGGTGTACATCATGTTCGAATAGAACAGAGGCAGATGCAGGTGGTTCGCCTTGTCCTCCAGCTCATCCAGTCCTGCAGCCAGGTCGCCGACGCCTTGTCCCGCGCCGCGCGCCTCCAGTTCATGTTCAAGGAACAACAGTTCCCTGTAGAGCCTGAAGATTCGCCGACGCAGTTCATAGCCATACACGGCAGGCATCAGTCGCAGCAAGGGATAGATCAGGCCGATTGCCGGGATGATCAGGATCAGCAGCCGGTCGAACAGCACGGCCAGCCAGAACGGGAGATGGCGCTGGAGAAACGGACGCCCCGACTTGTAGAACTGGCGCGCTTCGTTGCTCAGGGGGAGGTCGATGGATTCCGGTGCCGGAAACTGTCCCGCTTTCTGGAAGATGCTGGGCCCGGAATGGATCTGATCGGCCGCGTCGAGCAGCAGGTACTGGATGGCCGGATGCAGATCCCTGCGCACAACCAGGCTGGCTTTGGGCGCAAACAACGCCACGTCCGCGGGTGGCCGGTTCCCTGCCAGGTCGCTCGCCCCCTCGGGCACTGTCAGCTTGTTCAGAAACGGATACAGGGCAACGTAGGCGTTCGTTCGCGGGAAGCTCGCGAGCTCGATGTTCCTGTCTGCAAGCAGCTGCTGCACCGCGGGAGAGTCCCAGGAGGTCAGCATGAGCGCTGCATCGATCTCGTTGCGCAGGAGCTTTTCAGCGGCAACTTGAGGCGTCAGAGGGAGCAACTCGGCAAAGCGCCGGTCGATCCCGTTCCGGCCGAGCAGTTCAAGGGCAAGCGCCCGTGTGCCGCTGCCTTCGGGCCCGATGGATATTTTCCCGCCCCGCAGACTCTTAAATCCCTTTCCCCGGAAGACACCGCGGTGAAAAAACCACAGAGGCTCATAGGAGACCGTACCGAGGGATTCGAGACCGGGCGAGTCCTTCCTGTTCGTGGTACCCCCCTGCAGAAAACCGACTTCCGCTTTTGACCGGGGGTCGCGCAACCGCGACAGGTTCTCCAGGGATCCGGCGGTCGGCACCAGCTGAAGATCGATCCCCTGGGCAGCGAGGATCTCGCGGTAACGTTTCCCGAACTCATACATTGCGTCGCCCTCCGGGCCGGTTACCATTACGACCGTGCGCGGCGGCATGGGGCGCAGGGCTGTAATTGCCGTCCAGAGCACAGCCACAACGAGCACTGCCGCTGCGATTACCGCAATCCTGAGAAAATACGCGGATGTCCTTGAATTATCCCTGAGTGTCATGGTTCACTTCCCTCAGCTTGTCTAGGTTTCTGTCACAGCCCTGCACCGTGGCATTCATGGCACAGCATCTCCTTCCACGAGTCTCCGATGTCCACGGGATGAGGGTATTTCATGACCCGGAACACGGCCTGGTCCGGTTTTGTGGGCTCTGTTTCCCCTGTCCGCTCGATCAGAAGGTGGCACAGGCTGCAGTCCCGGGACAGGACCGCGCCATCGGCGCTCCGGTGCGTGCCGTCGTGACAGCGAAAGCAGCCGGGAGAGAACCGGTGCCCTTGATTGCTCGGGAAGTTCTTCCAGTTCACCTTCATGGCAGGATCATAGTTTCTGGCATAGGCGCTCTTGATCGCTTCAATGGCAGCTGTGATTGCTGCTGCTTTATTCGCGGAAACGTCGGGATAGGTGGCTTTATAGAACGCTCGTATGGATGCCTCGATGCGCTTTTGAGCTTCCTCTCGGGAGGGATAATCGCCCTCGAGCGCCTTGACCGAGGTTGTTTTGATCTCGGGCAGCTCCTGATCGATGATCTTCAGGGAGAGTAATGCGTTCAGGACCACGTCAGGCGGATTGTAGGGATGTCCCGACCGGTTGTGGCAATCGATACAGTCCATCCGCCGTGTTCCTGCTTTTGCTGCGTCGTTATCGGACATCTCCGCACCTTCAGCGCGATACACGCGGACTTTTCCGTCAAGCCGCTTGACCCGGATCCAGGGGATTACGTTCCTTTTTGCGTCCGACGCCGCATAGACGATCTCCGCCGTGGTGCTGGAATGCCAGTGTATATTTGGCGGCCGCTCCGTCGTGATCTCCACCTTACCCATGTGAAGCAAAAGGTTGATCGTTGTGCGGGTGTTCTGCTTGTCAGACAGAAAATATGTCCTGCTCACCAGCCGCTGGTTGATCTGATACTTAGGCCCGTGGCAGTGCCCGCACACGTCCTGCGACGGCCGCAGGTCACTGACCGGCGTGGGGATCGGCGTCGGGTATCGGTTGAACAGGACATCAAAGAGTTGCCGTGTTCCCTTCAGCTTATAGAGGAGAAAATACCTCGCTCCGGACCCCACATGGCAGTCAACGCAACCGATTTCGGCATGGACCGAATAGGCATGGGAACGCTGCTCGGGCCCCATGACCTTGTGGCACATCATCCCGCAGAATGTTTCCGATTCCGTGAATTCATATGCCTTATAGCCGGCAAAAGCATAGATCAACGACAGGAACAGAAATCCCGCAAGCAGAACGAAAGCTGTCCTGCGATATGTGGGATCGTTGAAATCCACGACCAGGGAGGCGCCCCTGCGAGCCGTGTCTTCCCGCTCCCTGCGCCGTTCGCGCCTGACGCCTGCGATGATCAGGACCACTCCGAGCAGGACGAGCGCGGGCAGAATGAGCCAGATGACGAGATCCGCATAGGGATGCACGCGCTTGGACAGCGCCTCGACTGCGGACAGGAAGACGACGAAGCCCGCATTGAAGACCGCGATGATCAGGCCGACGAGAGAAACCGGGTTGTGGAAGATCTTCGGGAGCCGCTGTGGCATGATCCACCGCCTTTCTTCAGCGATCGGAGGTCGAGAATCTTTGCTCATAATGTCCCTTTGGCAAATTCCCTGACAGCTTCAGCGAGGCCATGGAAGATGAGCCCCATGCCCATGGCTGCTATGAAAAAACCGACAAGGCGGGTGATGGCGTCGATTGCCAGCGGTCCGACCCGCCGGAGAATTCTTCTCCCGTTTACCAGGGTCGCATAGGTAACGGCCATGGTGGCCGCGATGGCAGCGCAGAATCCGGCCAGGGTCCCGCCGCCGAACTCCGATACCTTGATCATCGAGGAATAGCCGATCATGGTGGCGAGGGCACCGGGACCGAACATCAACGGCATGGCAAGGGGGACAAAGGCAATATTCCCCTCATTCGGGCCCTCACCGAGTTTGGCGAGATCTCCCCCCGGTTGTGTGAACAAACTGAAGCCGATGCGTATGAGGATGATTCCGCCGACCGTGCGGACCATGCTGAGGGACACCCCGAAAACGGTCAGGACAACCCTGCCGAAAACCAGGAAAAATATCATCATGACCGCGGCATACAGGCAGGCTTGAAAGGCAACCTTTCGCTGTGCTCTTTCGTCCTGACCCTGAAGCAGAGTGAGGAAAATCGGCAGGGACTCCAGCGGATTGACAATGGCCAACAGCGTGGAGAACACCCCGATATATATGCTCAGTTCATTGCTCATCTCAGTTCCCTGTGCACATCTTCTTTTTCGTTGCTCCCGGCGGCGTCAGCTTGGGCTCCGGGAGTTCCTGGCCTGTTTGGCCTGCTCTCGATATATCAAATTGCATGCCACGCCCCCTGGTGCGAAATAACCCCTTAGTTTTACAGGATTCATAATGTTCGGATGGAAGGGCAGGAGAAATGAGGAGTGCACGGTGGGACGAGATATCGTCTGCGGATCAACTTGGCGACTTGACAATGGGGAAATATGTTCTTTACTAGCTACTGCTGGCGATGACCGCATTATTTTGTATTCATTTTAGTTCAATGAAATCGTCTCATCAGATGGAATGCTTGGAGGTGTTGGTCCCGGTGCATCCGCCCGAACAGCGGTTGCCGATCTGCAGCCGAAAAACACCGACAAGGAGCCATCATGCAGCGCTCAGCACTGCGGGAAAAGCCCGGGAGCGTCCCGGCAGCCGAGAACTATCCGTTGCCGGTTCAGGATTGGAAATCGTCCCCCGGCGGCACCGCCATCAAGACACTGCGCACTAACGAGTTGCTGGAATTGGAACAGATCGTTTCCCAGTTCCTGGCCAGACTCGTCAACTCTCCGGCCGACCGGACCGACAGGGATACAGCGACCGTGCGGTTCGAGGAGCTCATCTCCGAGCTTTCGGCCACATTCATCAACGTACCAGCAGGAGAGGTCGATCGGGAAGTGGTTGCAGCTCTGGAACAGACCAGGGACCTGTTCCGGTTGGACGGTTTCGGCTTGGTTGCCATCTCTCCCCACAAACGCGAGCTTATCGTCACCCACACCTCATATGCAGAGGGGATTGACCCTCTCCCGGAGAAATCGGACATCAGCCCCCTGTTTCCCTGGACAAAGGCAAATCTGCTACGCGGCGAAACAGTCTGCTTCACCACCCCGGACGATCTGCCGGAGGCAGCTGCGGTTGACCGGCACAGCTGGCAGTCGCTGGGTGTGAGGGCAAACGTCACCATCCCCATTCATGTCGCAGGTTCCATTGAATATTCCCTGGTCGCCTCTCACGTCCGCGCCGGCTGCGGCTTGGACGCGGAACTCCTTCCCCGGTTGCGTCTGCTGGGCGAGATCTTTGTCAATGCCCTGGTCCGCTGCCGGGTGGAAGCGGCGCAATGCGAAGCCGCCGAGGAGATTCGGCGGTTGAAGGAGAAGTTGCGTTCGGAAGCGGAATACCTCCAGTCGGAAAGCATATGTTCCCAGCCGCACGAGGAGATCATCGGCCAGAGTAATGCCCTGGCCAGAACGCTGATGCTGGTGGAACAGGTTGCGCCGACCGATTCCACGGTGCTCATCTGCGGCGAAACCGGCACCGGCAAGGAACTCGTTGCCCGGGCGATCCATAAACTCAGCCTGCGCCGGAACAAGCTCATGGTAAAGGTGAATTGTGCGTCACTGCCGGGTGCCCTGGTGGAGAGCGAGCTGTTCGGCCGCGAGAAAGGGGCGTACACCGGTGCGTTGACCCGGCAGGCCGGGCGCTTCGAGGTGGCCGACGGGGGAACCATTTTCCTCGACGAGATTGCGGAAATGTCGCTGGAGCTCCAGGCAAAGCTTCTGAGAGTGCTGCAGGAAGGGCAGTTTGAGCGGTTGGGCAGCACGAAAACCATAGAGGTGGATGTGCGGGTGATTGCTGCCACCAACCGCAATCTTGCCGAAGAGGTGAAGAAAGGGAACTTTCGGGAGGATCTCTACTACCGCCTGAACGTCTTTCAGGTCGCCATGCCGCCGCTCCGTGAGCGGCTCGAGGACATTCCCCTCCTCGCCTGGGCTTTTGTCGATGAATTCGGGGAAAAGATGGGGAAGAAGATCAACAGGATTTCAAAGCAGGATATGGCCGCTCTCCAGCGCTATCCCTGGCCGGGCAACGTCCGCGAGTTGCGGAACGTGGTGGAGTACGCCGTCATTGTCAGTTCCGGCGACAGGCTGCAGATGCGGCTGCCGGAACAGACTGGTGAAGAAGTGCCCGGCATGCTGACATTGGAAGAGTATGAGATCAGGCATATCCGGGAAGCGCTCCGGTTGACCGGCTGGCGCATCAAAGGGGAGAGAGGTGCGGCCAGGCTGCTCGGGCTCAATCCATCCACGCTGTATTCCCGCATGCAGAAACTGGGCATCAGCAATCGTCAGGCCAGCGATTGTTCCTCCCCGCCGCTCAGCTGATGTGAGGTCGGTCGTGGCCGCCCGTTTGTTTCCGCATGCACCATCAGGTATCGTCAATCGTATGAAAAGTCGAGATGTCGCCTTAAAGTCGAAATCTCGTCCTGCCTTGGGTCATCCCGCCTGCCCGCTTTTCCGGGGACACTCTTCAATTCGCTGAAAAACAGGGAATTTTTATCTGCCATCCCGGTATTGGCATGCTTCTGGGAAGAGGTATAGTCATGTTTCTGGCCATGGTGAAAATATCCCCGTCGCGGGGGAAACAGCAGGAGGTCCTGGATATCCTGCTCTCCGTAAAGGGGCCGATGCTTGCGGCTTCAGGCTCCATCGAATGCAGCATCTATGAGGAGAGGGACGAAGAGTACGCCATAATTTTCATGGAAAAATGGCACATGCGGTCTGAGATGATCGACCACATCGGTTCGGCTCTCTATGCCCGGGTACTCAAGGCACTGGAGCTTTCCGACCGGCCGCCGGAAATATGTTTTTATGAAATTGCAGGTACGCAGGGGATAGAGCTGATCGAAAACGTGCGAACGTCAACCGCCGGGATACGGCGGTAAATGGATACGTCAACATATCTGCCGGCACCAATGGCAAAAAGGAGAGGAATTATGAAAAGGAGAACGTCCATGAAACAATCTGCTGCAATATTCTGTGCCGCCGCTGTCCTCGCGTTGCCGGTGGTTGCCCTGTCGACTGACGACCAGCCGGCTATGGCCCCGCAAAAGAAAGAGGGGAAAGTCATAGCCGAAGCGGTGGTGGTGGAGCATGCCGTCGTCAAGGCGATAGACCTGCCTACGCGCAAGATCACCCTGGCCATGGACGACGGCACGGAGCGCACGCTGGTTGTGGATAAGTCGGTCAGGAGACTCGAGCAGGTCAAGGTCGGCGACACGGTGAAGGCGCGCTACCGCGAGGCGGTTTCCATGCGGATAAACAAAACCAGGGTCAATCCGAATGTGAAGGTGGAGGCGATGGTCGAACGCGACGAGAAGTCGGCCAAGCCGGCAGGCGTGGCGCACATGCAGATGACGGCGATCGCCACCATCGACAAGATCGCCAAGGACAGCAAGATGGTGACCCTCCGGATGCCGGACGGCACTACCACCGACGTCAAGGTGCGCGATCCCGAGAATGAGGCAAAGTTGAAGACGGGCGAGGTAAAGGTGGGAGACCAGATCGAGATAACCTATACCCAGGCAGTGGCCATTTCGGTCGAAAAGGTCGCCCATAAATAACGCTAGTTACGGACACGTTCTTAATTGCTTGCGGAACAGGTAGCTTCCGGGCAGACCGCGGCCATTCGCCCCTCAGAGGGCGGGTGGCCGCAGTTGCTCCGGCAGGGGAAATGGGGCGGTGTGTCGCCCGCTCGAAATCAACTTAGGGACTCGGAACAAATAAATATACCGTCTTGCATCTCATCTTCAGGCCACCTTCGCCGCCCCTTCAATCACAAAATCCTCAACGTAGCCCTGCTACGCCTGCGGTTTTGTTCAATCAGGAACGACGAATCTGACCCGAATCTGAGCGCAACACCTGGTATATCCGTTTATTCCGAGTCCCTTACAACCGTGTGTGCCGAACACACGACGAATACGGGCCCGCACATGAAGCGAACTATCATATGCCACATCCTGTTCGGCCTGTTCCTCTTCTCTCTCCCCTTGTGCTCCTGGGCGGCTCCCAATCCCCTCTCCCCCCTGGGGGGCAAACCGGTGGAACCCCAGCCGTCGCCCCCAGCAGCTGCAACAATTGCCGACGAGGAGATCAATGCGAGCAGGGAAAAGCTCGAATCCCGGCTTGCCGAACTGCATCTGCAATTACTCCCCGATGCCGTTGCAGCGCTGAACAGGACCTATCAGAACATAGCTGCGCCAGAGGAGCTGCAGGAATGGGAACGGCTCACAAACCGGCTTGCCGGGATTCTCGACAGCCATGTGAACACACTCATCAGGCTCAG
>DATBXI010000314.1:0-4594 GCA_036514355.1 Desulfuromonadaceae bacterium | reverse complement strand
GGCCGTGGTCGGGGCCGTGGCCCCGCTGGAGCGGATCGACCTGGATGTTGCCCACTTCATCCCCGAGCTGGAAGCCGACCTGGAACGTGCCACCCGTGCCGTGGTCAAGGGTGTCGAGCCGCTGGAGCGGGCCATCCTGATCTCGGTCACCACCACCGGCACGCGCCAGGAAGCGGAAGATTCCATCGCCGAACTGCGGGAGTTGGCCCGCACCGCCCAGGTGGAGGCGCTGGACGCCTTCATCCAGCGGCCGCGCAAACTGAATCCCCGCTTCCTGATGGGCGAGGGTAAACTGCGCGACGTGGTCATCCGCGCCCTGCAGCGGGGGGCCAGCATGCTGATCTTCGACCAGGAGCTGACCCCGGCCCAGATCCGCTCCATTTCGGCCATGACCGAGCTGAAGGTCATCGACCGCAGCCAGCTGATCCTGGACATCTTTGCCCGCCGCGCCAAGAGCCTGGACGGCAAGGTGCAGGTGGAACTGGCCCAGCTCAAATACCTGCTGCCGCGCCTGACCGGCAGAGGGGTGCAGATGTCGCGCCTCATGGGGGGCATCGGCGGACGCGGGCCGGGCGAGACCAAGCTGGAAACCGACCGCCGCCGCATCCGCGACCGCATCGCCAGCCTGGAACGGGAGCTGAAGGAACTCTCCCGGGGCCGCGACCAGCGCCGGCGCCAGCGGGTAAAGGCCGGGGTGCCGATCATATCCATCGTCGGCTACACCAACGCCGGCAAGTCCACCCTTCTGAACGCCCTCACCCGAAGCGACGTCTTTACCGAGGACCTGCTCTTCGCCACCCTGGACACCTCCACCCGCCGCCTCCGTTTCCCCCGGGAGCGGGAGGTGATCATCACCGACACGGTCGGTTTCATCCGCTCCCTCCCCGCCTCGCTCCTGGGCGCCTTCAAGGCCACCCTGGAGGAGCTCAGGGACGCCGACCTGCTCCTGCACGTGGTGGACGCCGCCAACCCCCGCTTCGAAGATCAGATCGGCCAGGTGGGGAGCATCCTGGAGGAGCTGGAATTGGGCACCAAGCCGCAGCTGCTGGTATTCAACAAGGCCGACCTGCTGGCGGAGATGAAAAAGAGCGACACCGTTGGGTTCCTCAAGGTGCGCCAGATAGCCCGCACCCGGGGCGGGTTGACCGTTTCGGCCCGCGACCGCAAGAGCCTGGCCCCTCTAATCCGGGAGTTGCAGCAACGCTTCTGGCCAGACGAGGAAGAGTCCCTCTTGGATTGACAACCCCCTCCCCTTCCCTGTATAGTCACCTCATCACATTCTTACCGGAACGCCATGCAGGACCTCAAACACCTATCCAGTAAAAAGCGCTTTTTCGGCTTCAGCTTTTCCAGAACCAGCTCCAGCAACAGAAGACTGACGGCTTCGGGCGAACACGTGCCCACGGATCTGCGACCCCCCACGGGCAAACGTCTTGAGCAGTTGAAGCATCTCCTTTTGTTCCTGGCCATTGTGCTGGCGCTGACGCCGGTCTGTGTGCTCGTGCTCCAGAAGTCGCCCCAGGCCGTTGCAACGGCAGCGACCTGGCTCAGGTCGCGCCCGGCGCCCCCGTCCCCGCAGGTGGCGGCCAAACAGCCCGCCGCCGGCAGCTTTGAGGCCGCCTGCCTGCTGCTCGACTCCGCGACCGTGGCGGGAGAACGGTTCACCGCCCTGACAACAGGTGGCGACACGATCCACTACTCCATCCATGCCGACCTGCAGAAGCGGGTCCATGATTTCATGGCACGGTACCAGGTCCCCTACGGCGTATTCGTGGCCATCGAGCCCGCCACGGGGCGCGTTCTGGCCATGACCGCCCACTCGGCCGTAGACGCTCCCTGGGCGCGGGGCGCCTGTTTCGATCTGTACCCCATGGCGTCGCTGTTCAAGATCATCACCGCTTCGGCGGCGCTTGAGACCAAACGCATCACCCCCGAGACCGTGGTCGAGTTTCGCGGCAGACCCTACTCTGAGAACCCCCGCTATTGGGACGCCAGTCCCAGGGGCAAGAACAACCGCATGGACGTGACCTATGCCATGGCCAAGTCCGTCAACCCGGTCTACGGCAGGGTCGCCAGCGACATTGCCGGCAAGGCATCGGTCATGGAACAGGTGCACCGCTTCGGCTTCAACCAGGCGCTGCTGGCCGATACGCCGGCCAAGGAGAGCAGGGCCGGCGAGCCCCAGGGGGACCACGGCCTGAAACTCATGGGGGCCGGGCTGGACCACGAGGTCAAGATCTCGCCGCTGCATGCCGCAGTGATCATGGCCGCCATCGCCAACAACGGACGCATGATGTCCCCCAGCCTGACCGACCGGGTGACGGACGGCACGGGAGCGGTCAAGCAGGCGCAGGCGCCGCGAGAGCTGCGGCGGCTCGTGACGCCCGAAACAGCGACTGCCCTGACGCGGATGCTTTCCAGCACCGTCACCAGCGGGACATCGCGGCGCGCCTTCCACGACCGCCGGGGACGGCCGCGCCTGGACGTGGATGTGGCCGCCAAGACCGGCTCCATCGACGGCCGCGACCCCAGGGGCCATTACTCCTGGTTCGCCGCCTTTGCACCGATAAGGCAGCCGCGCATCGCGCTGGTGGCGTTGGTCATCAATCAGGACAGGTGGCGGATCAAGGCAACCCAGGTGGGTGAACAGGCGCTGGAGGAATTTTTCGGGAAGTAACGCTCGAAGGGGCGGTGCTTGCCTCACCCGGATGGGTCGCGGCAAGCAGCGCCCCTACGGCTCGTCGGCAGGATAGGATTTCAAGACCAGTTCCCCATCGATCATCTCGCCGTAGGTGAACTGCTCCATCCAGTCCCCCAGGGAAAGGATGGTGAAGGGCGTTGCATCCAGCGTTTCGCAGAAGCCCAGGTGAAAATGGCCGGTGACCAGCCCGTCGCACCCCCGCTGGTGCACGGAACGGGCAAACGCGCGGATGATGGCGCGGTAATCCCAGCGTTGGGTCTTGGCCATGTAGCCGGCGCGGCTGCTCTGCTGGAGGCGCTCCTTGATCCGCACGGCCAATGGTAGCGGCACATGGGCAACGGCAGCGGCCGTGAGAGGGTTGTGCAGCAACCGGCGCAACAGGCGGTAGCGGTGGTCGGCACGATTGATCTGGTCGCCGTGGCAGAGGAAGAGCCGCCGTCCTTGTACCGCCAGGATGGCGGGACCGGCGTGGATCTGGGCCTGCAGGCGTTCACGGAAGATCGGGCCCAGGTGGAAGTCGTGGTTGCCCTCGAAATACACCAGGCGGCACCCGCTGGCCTGCAGTGACTGCAAGGCCGCCAGCACGGCATCGTACTGCCGGAAGGGGTTGTCGGGGAACCCCAGCCAGAAGTCGAACAGGTCGCCCATGATGAACAGGGTCTCCGTGTTCCCCTCCAGTTCGGCCAGGAAGTGCAGCAGCAAACGGTAATTGCGGTCAGCCGGCCCACCCAGGTGGGCATCGGCAAGAAATATGGTTCGCATGGCGGGGATTGTGCGGTCACTCTCCCCGGAAGTCAACAGGGAATAGAGGTTTGCTGCGATGGCTTTCGTACATAATGTGGAAATCGTGTGGGATGAGTTGATGGATGCCTTCACCAGCGGCCAGGGGGACCGGGTGTACTTCCTGGACCGCATGACGGGCGAGATCTTTTTCGTCCCGTCGGCCCTGGAGGACGACGAGTTCTGGCGCCAGATGGAGCGCAACCGGGAGCGCTTCCTAGAAATACCGCGTTTCGACTACGGCGTCGAACGCCAGATCATGTCCGGATTCATCGGCGCCATAGAGGACACGGGGCTCAAGCGGCTGCTGGACGGTTCCCTGGTCGGCAAAAAACCTTACGGCAAGCTGAACGACATCCTCTCCTTCTTCCCCGAGGAGAACGAACGGCTGCTGGAGATCAAGGACGAATTCCTCACCAGCCGCGTCAAGAACTGGCTCGAGGAAAACAACCTGTTCACCGCCGAGATGGAGGAAATGCTCATATCACGGATCTGAGAGGACCGGTATGCATCACGCGCATCATGAAGTCCACATCCGCAACAATTACGGCAGCCTGATCGCCGCTATCCTGCTCCTCGGCCTGCTGGCAGCCTCGGGCTATGCCCTGCAGCATACCATCTCCTGCTTTCTGCTCTCATGGATAATCGCCTATCTCCTGGATCCGCTGGTGGTGCGCGCCGTGGAGCGGGGCCTCAGACGCACCCACGCCCTGGGCCTGCTGTATGTCATCCTCGGCGTTCTGACCATCTTCTTCTTCACGTTCATGGTCCCCAAGATCACCATGGGCTGGGCGAGCTTTATCAACGATCTGCCGCTGTACATGCAGAAGATCAGACAGGTGGGGCTGGAGTGGAAGGAGCGGCTCCCCGACCGCTATGGCTCGGATGAGATCCAGTGGCTCCTGGACAAGCTCTCCGCCAACATCGATGCGGCCGCGGAAACGGCCGGCATGAAGTTCTACGGCTTTGCCACGCACATCTTCTTCAACATCTTCAATATCGTCCTTTCCCCGATCCTGGTCTTCTTCATGCTCTACTACAAGGAGACCATCATCGAAACGCTCGCCTCCTGGATACCCCAACGCCACCGCGCACTCATCCTGGGCATCGGCC
>DATBXI010000313.1:0-2291 GCA_036514355.1 Desulfuromonadaceae bacterium | reverse complement strand
CTTGCGGGCGAAGAACCGGCTCCGGTTGCTGTAGTCGGCGTTCTCACTGCCGGGAGGGCTGAAGCGCTCGAGGTCCTCGATGGCTGGCTCGGCAACATCAGGAGGTTGAAGGAATGTCGCTGAAAGATACGCTGGCGGAGATCACAGGGGGTGTGGAAGGGGCGCTGGCCGCTTTCATCATGGCCTATGACGGCATCGCCATCGAGGAGATCATCGTAGGCAGCGCGGAATTCGACCTGCAGCTTCTGGCCGTCGAATACGCCTCGGTGATGGCCGCGGTCAAGCGGGCCGTCGAGGTCATCAAGGTCGGCGAATTGGAGGAGGTCACCATTGCCACCGGCCAAGTGCGGGTCTGTCTGCATTGCCTCGGCAACGATCTGTTTGCGGCGTTGATCATTGCCAGGGATGGCAATTTCGGCAAGGGGCGCTACCGCTTACGCCTCAAATCCATCGAATTGGCACGGGAGCTCGCCTGACATGCATTTTCTCATCCTGCACGGCCCCAATCTCAACCTCCTGGGAAAACGCGAACCAGAGGTCTACGGCACCCTGACCCTGGAAGAGATCAACCGCTCCATGGCGGAGCTGGCCGCGGAACTGGGGTGCAGCGTCGCCTTCCAACAGTCCAATGCCGAAGGGGAGCTGATCGATGCCATCCAGGCTGCCGGTGGGGTGTACGACGGCATCGTCATCAATCCGGCCGCCTATACCCATACCAGCGTTGCCATCCGCGATGCGCTGGCATCGGTGGGGGTGCCATTCGTTGAGGTACATCTTTCCAACATCCACCGGCGTGAGGAGTTCCGCCACAAGAGCCTGACCGCTGCGCTGGCGGTGGGGCAGATCTGTGGTTTCGGCCGGGACAGCTATCTGCTCGGATTGCGGGCTCTTTTTAGCATCGCTAAAAAATAATCAATCATCCTTCTCTGTCACCATGCCGAACGCTCCGCTGCACGCGGCAAAAAACAGTTTGTATTTAAGGTTTCACCTATGCTAAAAAACAGGCGCTCCAGGCTGGACCGTTTCTTCGGTGCCAGCGAGCTTGATGCCATCCTGTTCTCCAGCCTGCCCAACATCCGCTATCTGTGCGGTTTCAGCGGTTCGGAGGGGGCGCTGCTGCTCACCCGCGATGCGGCCTGGTTCCTGTGCGATTCGCGCTACACCGCCCAGGCGGGCGCCGAGGTCGGGGACGCCACGATCCGGCAGTTCACGGTCAAACTGGATACGGTGGCCGAGTTGCTGGCGGAATTGCAGCTCACCCGGGTGGGTTTCGAGGCCGCCCACACCACGGTGGCGGACTTCAAGGCGCTCGCCGACAAAGTGGCGGGTGTCGATCTGGTGGCGCTCAACGGCGACCTGGATCAGGTCCGCTCCTGCAAGGACCAGCCGGAGATAGAGCGGCTTCAGGACGTGGCCGCATGTGCATCCGCCGCGCTCCAGGCAGTGCTGCCGCTGGTGCGTCCCGGCGCCAGCGAACGGGAGATCGCCCGGGAGCTGGAGTTCGAGATGCTCAGGCACGGGGCCGATGGCAGGGCATTCGACTTCATCGTGGCATCGGGAGAGCGGGGCGCCATGCCCCATGGCCGGGCGTCGGACAAGCTGATTCGACCGGGCGAGCTGGTGACCATCGATTTCGGCGCCGTCAGGAACGGCTATCACTCCGATGAGACCGTGACCGTGGCGGTGGGGCAGCCCGACGGCCGCAGCCGCGAGATCTACGGGATCGTCAAGGCGGCCCATGACCGGGCTATCGACCGGGTCAGGCCGGGCATCGCCTGCCGTGACCTGGATGCAATAGCCCGGAATCATATCGCCGAGCAGGGGTTCGGCGACTATTTCGGGCACGGCCTGGGACATGGGGTCGGCCTGGAGATCCACGAGAAACCGGTCATATCGCCGCGCAGCGAGACAGTGGTGGAGGAGGGGATGGTCTTCACCATCGAGCCGGGCATCTACATCCCCGGTTTCGGCGGGGTGCGGATCGAGGACACGGTGGTGGTCACCCGTGATGGTTGCCGCCTGCTGACCCGGGTGCCCAAGGAACTGATGATGGTGTAACGGGCAGCGCGCGTTTTTTCATGGTAGTATTAGTACAATATCGAGACTGCATTCAAAGGAGAAGAGGATGGATGTCAAAGATCTGAAGGTGTTGATAAAGATGATCACGGATACGGATATCACCGAGTTCGAGATGGACAACGCCGAGGAAAAGATCATCATCAAACGCGGTCAGAAGACGGAATACGTTGCCGTGGCGGCTCCTGTCGCCGCATACGCTGCTCCCCAGCCGC
>DATBXI010000312.1:0-10370 GCA_036514355.1 Desulfuromonadaceae bacterium | reverse complement strand
CCTCGATGATCGGGTCTCCGGCCGTAAAGCGGTAGCTCGTGCCCCCTTCCACTTCCACCGTCAACTCTCCCTCCAGCATCCAGGCGTAGACCGGCACCGGGTGGCTGTGCCAGCCGGTTTCCGCGCCCGGAGCGATGGTCACCGTCATGGCGGTCACCTCGGCCCGGTCGGTGACCGGATAGGCGATCCTGGCCCCGTTGCTGGTAACGGTCGATTTGAGCACCACCCTGGCCTGTACCCCGCCGCCGTACTCGGCCGCGAATATGGAAGAGGTGCATATCCCTCCCAGCAGTGTAACTACGCAGACCGCGCTTCTGAAGTTCATACGCCCCTCCTGGTTAACACTACACCCACTCGTCGATGGCCTGGATCATTTGGGCCTTGATCTCCGCCAGCTTGTCATCGGCCAGGATCTTGTGGCCGAAGATGTCCCGCACGTAAAACACGTCGGCCACCTGGTCCACCTTAGTGGAGATTTTGGAGACGCCGATATAGAGACCCAGATGAGTCAGTGTGCTGGTGATCAGGTACAGGAGCCCCACCTTGTCGTGGGTGTAGATGTCGATGACCGTGTAGTCCACGGACACCTCGTTGTCGAACTCCACCCTGGTGGGGAAGCGGGGGGCCGGGCGGGCGGTAAGGAGCGACGGGCGCTGGCGTTTCTCCACCAGTTCGGCCACATCGGCCTCGCCGTGGATCACCCGGCGCATGTCCTCCTGGACTTTCTGCCAGCGCTGTTCGTCGGTTATCAGGAATCCCTGGGGCGAATTGACCTGCAGGATGTCCAGCACCTTGCCGTTGCGGCTGGTGTTGATCTGGGCCCCCAGGATGTTGACCCCGTTGGCGGCCATGACACCGGTGATGCGCGAGAACAGGCCCGGCATGTCATGGGTGCAGATGGTGAATTCCGAACAGCCGCTCTCCTGCTGATGGGCGATCTTCATGAGGACGTCGGACGACTCCAGGCCGAGCAGCAGGCGGGCGTGATCGGCGATCAGTGGCGCGTCGTTGGAGAGCAGGAGCCTGACCGGCATGGCCTTGAGCTCCTCCCGGACCGCTGTTGCCGGGTAGTCGTCCTCCAGGAGCGCGGCCACCTTTTTTATGACCCCCTTGACCCGCTCGCTGCTGGCCTCCAGGCGGAATTCCCCCCGCTCCAGGACACTGAAGGCCTTTTCGTACAACTCCTGGAACAGCAGCGCCTTCCAGGTGGTCCAGACGTCAGAGCCCACGGCTCTGACATCGGCCACGGTCAGGAGGTACAGCATCTTCAGGTTCTCGCTGGTCTCCATCTGGCGGGCGAACTGCACGATCATCCGCTCGTCGTTCAGGTCGCGGCGCTGGGAGATGTGGGCAAACAGCAGGTGCTGGCGCACCAGGAACTCCAGCCGCTCGGTCCCCTCCTTGGAAAGCCCCATGCGCCGGGCAATGGTGGGGATCATGGCCGCCCCCTTCTCGGCATGGCCCCCACCCTCACCCTTGCCGATGTCATGGAACAGCACCGCCAGCAACAGCAGCTCGGGCTTGCCGATCTGGCCGGCCACCTCGCACGCAAAGGGGAGCGTTTCCCGGGATTGGCCGGTCAGCATCCGCTCGGCCTCTTCCACGGCAAACAGGGTGTGAATATCCACGGTGTAGATGTGGTACATGTCATGCTGCACCTTGCAGTAGATATGCTCCAACTCGGGGATGTACCGGTTGAGGATCTCCAGGTGGTGCATCCGGCGCAGGGTCTCGGCCACCTCCTTGGGCGAGCGGAGGATGGCCAGGAACGACTGGTTCACCTCCCGGTTGCGACGGAACTTGTCGTTGACCAGGGCTAGGCTTCTGCGGACCAGCCCCTTGACCCTGACGTTCAGGCCGACGCCGTGCTTCTGGGCCAGCTCGAATATCCGCATCAGCACGGTGGGGTTCTTTTCCACCACCGACTCGTCCGGAACGATCAACTCCCCCTTGAGCACGAAGCAGCCGTCCCCCACGGGGCGGCGCACGAAGTAGCCCAGAATCTTCAGGGCCCCTTCGTCGCGCCAGATGCAGCGGGACACCAGGCTGGAGGCGAAATGTTCCACCCGGTTGGCGTGGCGGTAGTAGTCCCGCATGAAATCCTCGACGGCCAGCACCTTGCCCCGGTCGCTGTAGCCGAAAAACGCCGCCAGGTGGACCTGGGCGTCGAAGGTCAGCTGGTCGTTCTTGCGGCCGTTGAAGTAATGCAACTCGTTGCGGATGCGCCAGAGGTAATCCAGGGCAGCGTAATAGGTGTCAAGCTCCTCCTCGTTCAGCACCCCCTTGATGATCAGCTCCTTGGGGCTGTCGAACTTGAACTTTACCCGTGCAGCCCACATGGCGGTCTGCAGGTCGCGCAGCCCACCCTCCCCCTCCTTGAGGTTCGGCTCCAGCAGATAGACGGTGGAGCCGTATTTCTCCCGGCGCGCCTTCATGTCGGCCAGCTTTTCCTTGATGAACTTGTCACTGGATTTGGTCAGGATCTGGGTGAAGATCACCTTGTGGAGGGAGTTGAACAGGGGATGGCTGCCGATCAGGTAGCGGACGTCCATCAGGGCGGTCTTGACCGTGCTGTCCGCGGCGGCCATCTCGACGCAGTCCGTGACGGTCCGCACCGAATACCCCACATCCAGGCGCATGTCCCACAGGAAATAGAGCAGCTTTTGCGCCATGTCCTCCACCTTCTGCTTCGGCTGGGTGCCGTCGTGCAGGAACATGATATCGATGTCCGAGTAGGGGTTCAGCTCCCCCCGGCCATAGCCGCCGACCGCCACCAGGGTGACATGCTCCATCAGGCTGCCATTGCCGTCCAGGTCGTAGAGGATGCAGCGGAACAGCTTGTTGATCAGCTCATCCATCATGTCGCAGATCAGGTGGGCCACCTCGCTGCCGGACGCTCCTGCCGCGTGCAGTGCCCTGATCTCCTCGCGGTAGCGGCCGAGAAAGTTCTTGCAGCCGGAAAAATAGAGCTGCCGCTTCTCCTCGAAACCCGCCATGCCGGCGTCGCCGACCGCATTGATGTCATCCGGGAAATAGGGGTCGATAAAGAATTGCATGGATATCCTCATGGCATGGGGAATGTCGGAGTGCGGCGGGCAGCATCGGCAACCGTCCGGGGTGGCCGATTATACGTCAGGCCCGGCGACGAGTCAAAAGCAATAAATGAGAGGGGGATGGTACCATTGGACTGAAGCGTGGACTACAAGCGGGGATGCCGGACGGCATCCGTTATCCGAAGGGAATGCGGGTTAGCGCGGGAAACGGCTCAACGGAGAAAGCCGGGCGACCAAACCCGGCACACGAACGTACCCATGCGCCGGGGCCGACGGGCCAGCGGACGATGTTTTGTGGCGGTTGTTCCGGACCAGCGGCTTACCGGCGGTTCCCCGTCGGCCGGCGCCGAAACCGGACTCCAACACCATCCATGTCAATGGGGAGACGCCTCCGACACGAGCACTTTGCACCATTTATGGCGCTCAACCGCTTCTGCCGCTTTCTGCAGGCATTCCGCCAACCCTTGTTCGCGCGTGTGGGTAAATGTCGTCATGACATTCCTGTCGATCCTGATTTCATACACATTTTCCCCGAAAGGCTGCGGAACGGGCGTCACGTTTACTATGGTTATCACGTATCTATCCTTTCCGGCCGGGCCACATCATCCATGACCGCGGCCTTTCCTACTCACCGCACACCATATGCACCAGGCGCTCCACATGCTGGCCGATCTCGTCCCGGCCGGTCAGGCGTCGGCGCCACTCTTCCGGTATGGCGGCAATGCCAAGACTCGCCCCCAGCCAGGTGCCAATCATGGCGGCCCGGCCCGCGCTGTCGCCGCCCGCCTCGGCCGTGGCACGGATCGCGCCGCTGAAATCGTCCCCAAGACGCAGGGCGCAATGGACCGCCGCCGGAAAACTGCTGGCCAGCGGGCAGGACTGCCCGAATTCCAGCGTTGCATCCTTCACCGAGAGGTGCTGCGCCGACAACGCCGACTCGATGCCGGCGGCAACCTCGCCGCCATGGCCGGCCTGTGCCGTGACCTGCTCCGCGGCGGTACGGAATGCGCTTCCCAGGCTGTTCCCCGAAAAGAGTTCCCGCAGCATCAGAGCATGCGCCGTGAGATACGCCACGGCGCGCTCGTTGTTCTGGCTGACCCGCGTGGCGCGCGCCACCACCGCTACGTAGTCCTCATCCCTGAAATGCCGCGCCGCCACCGGCGCCAGCCTGCTGGCCGTGGCCAATTGGTCGTCGTCGGCGCCGTCCTGGTAGTCGTACGCTTCACCGGGATGGCTCTGTCGGAATTGCTGTGCGTTGGTCACGGTCTCCCGGGTGCTGTGATCGCGATACCCCTGGTAGTCAGGTGACTCCATTATGGCCACGAAACGGGAGCCAAAATCCACCGCATCGAAGCGGCCGGAATGCACCAGCGAACGGAGCAACAGCAGGGCACCGTCGCCGTAATGGGTCAAGTCGCCCGGTCGCTTGCCGAAATGGTAGTGCCCCTCTGTCGGAGCCTCGAATCCCTGGGGACCGCCGGGAAAGCGCCGTGCCAATTCCTCCAAGTCGTAGATCCAGTGGCTGCCGAGACAGAAGGCGTCACCGACGAACTGTCCCCACACCGCTCCGCGTATCTGGTCGGCCAGGGAAACGTACCCCGATGTGAATGCGAGAACCTGCTCCATGACGGTGAATCCCTGTAGACGCCTAGTGTCCCGTGCGGTTAGTCATGGGAAGTAATTCCGAGCTATTTTGGTTGCTGCCAAGGCGCGGCGACGCAGGTGTAGCAGGGTCTACATCAAGGAGCCGCAACGCCGGCAGCGGCCAAAAGAGCCGGAAGTACGAGCATGAACTAGCCGCACGGGATACTAGGTTATTCGCGCACGTAGATGTCCTGGTCCGAATGGTCTACCATCCCCATGATGCGCATATATTCATCGTTGATGAGCTCGTAATGACGGCGGGTATCGGACAGCGCTTGTTCAAATATGACGGACAGGGCCGGTTCCCGGAGACATGCGGTCAGAATCGCATAATGCTCGATACACGCCTGTTCCTCCCGCAAAGAGAGTTCCAGCGCCTGCTGTTCGCGCGTGCAGGTGCCGATCTCCGCCAGAAGCGAACGATAGGTCTGATAGTTGGTATCGGGAGGCTGGCTCATCAGGCTCAGCAGGTCCCCGAACTCACCACCCGGATAATGGGCGAGAAATGCGCCCATATGTTCGGACTCCTCGCCAGCCAGGAGTTCGAACACTTTCCTGGTGCGTTCATCCTTCACCAGCTGGGCGGCACAACGGTAAAAATCGAAACTCCGTTTCTCGGTGAGAATCGCTATCCGTAATGACTCTTTGGCAAAATGCTCCATTATCAACCTCCTGAGTGAAGATGGGATAACTACCGTGGGTGGATGGGCATGTCATCGCGCCCACCCCCCTCATTGCAGCATCCATGCCTCATGCCCGGCGGCAAATATTATCAGCGGTATCAGAGAGTTATATCCGTCACAGATGGAGTCTCTCCCCTCTGGCGGCACGATTTGGCGACACGGCCGATTGAAAAATGCGTCAGGGGCGCTCCATCGCCCGGACGCGGACATTCTCCCGGCCGCCAGGAGCCGTTTTCTGCCTGTAAATTTTTTTTACACCTGGTCAGACCGTAATCTGCCTGACAGGCGTACCCGCGCCTTCCCATGGCGATCACCGCAAAATAATGCTTTAACATTTCAAAAGGTTGCCACTTGGCGACGCACCGATACCTGGTATTGGCATGGAGTTTGTTTACCAAAACCAAAGCCGTAACAAACGACACGGCAGGAGCTGTGTCCGCAACGCACGGTGGCGGCGCACCTCCGGACCCAGGGAAAATAGATGATGAGAACGGGATTCGTCTCGATCAAAACTAAATTGCTCGTCCTGTTCATGGTGTTCAACGTGATACCCATGGGGTTGGTGACCACCCACCTCTATCGGCACGCAGAGGAACAGATACGGACAACCACACTGGAACATCTGCAAGAGCTGACCGAGCTGAAATCCAGGGAGATAGACCAGTTTTTCGAGCGGGTCCGCCTCAATCTCATATCCGCCCAGGATTTCGTGGTGTTCAGAAGCAATATCCCCATCCTGATCCATCTGGAGAACAGGAAGTCAGACCCCCGCTTCATTGCCGCAAAGAAGATGCTCGACATGCAGCTCATAAAATTTGCAGCAGACCACCAGGTGACGGATATCGATATCATCGACCTGAACGGCCATGTCATCTACTCAACCGATGATGAACAGCCCTATAATGAAAACCATGCCAACGACCGGCATTTTCAGGAGGGAAAAAAGGGGATCTACTTCTCCGACATCTACCGCAAGGACGATGCAACAGGCCCCCGTTATTTTCTCCTTGCCAGCGCACCGCTGTACGACCTTACCAACAAGCTCATCGGTGTCGTCGCCTTTGAGGTGGGAGCCGATTCGTTCTTCATGCTTATCCAGGGTTCCACGGGGTTGGGCGTAAGCGGCGAAACCCTCCTGGGGAAGAAGGTCGGCGACCATGTCCTGTTCCTGAACCCGTTGCGCCACGACCCTGATGCCGCCCTCAAGAAAACCGCCAGGATCGGAGACAAAAATGCCGTCGACATCCAGCGCGCCGCCTGCGGCACGAACGGATCGGGCCTTACCTGCGACTACCGCGGTACGGAGGTGGTCTCCGCATGGAAATACATCCCGGCACTCAAGTGGGGCATCGTGACCAAAATTGACGCTTCCGAGGCCTTCACGCCGATCAACGACCTGCGCCGCGACCTGTTTGCAGCCGGTGCCCTGGCCCTTTTATTGGGCACACTCTTTTCCCTGGGGCTGGCCCATTCCATGGCCCGACCGATCCGCGCCCTGAAAGAGGGCGCCGAACAGCTCGGCAACGGCAACCTGGAGTACCGCATTCCGGTCACCTCCAACGATGAAATCGGGACGCTCGCCAGCACCTTCAACCGGATGATAGTCAACCTGAAGGAAATCACGGAGGCGCGTGACCGGGTTCACCATCAGGCCAACCATGATCCGCTCACCGGGCTTCCCAACCGGCTGCTGCTGGAAGACCGCCTGGAGCAGGCACTGCTTGAGGCCAAACGGGAAGGCAAGATGGTGGGGGTCATGTTCCTGGACCTTGACGGGTTCAAAGGGGTGAACGACACCTATGGCCATGATGTGGGAGACATCCTGCTCAAACAGGTTGCAGGCAGGCTCTGCTACTGCCTGCGCCAGAGCGATACGGTGGCCCGGATAGGCGGCGACGAGTTCGTCATCGTGCTGCAGCGCATCAAGGCGCCGGGCAATTTGGAACATATCGCCCAGAAGATCCTGAACACCATCCAGGCAGAGTTCAAGATTTCCAGCATCACCATTCGGATCGGCATCAGCATCGGTGGATGCGTCTTCCCCAACGATGGCCTGGGGTCCGAAGAGCTCATGCAGTTGGCTGACGAAGCCATGTACAAGGCCAAGAAATCGGGAAAAAACACCTTCCGACTGGCGGCGACAGCCGCATATCCGGAGGCTCGGCATGACTAACGGCACCACGTTTATCGTCACCGTGGAGCGGGCAACCAACGCGGAAATCGCGCGACAGGCGGACATGTTTGCCTGTTCGGACATGACAAGGCTCCTGGATTGCATTCCCGAGAGTATTCTCATCCTCAACAAGGAGCGGCAGGTCGTCTTCGGCAACCGGGCCCTGCTTGACCTGCTGCACCCGGACGACCCGGCGGACATCCTGGGGAACAGGATGGGAGAGCTCGTCAAATGCCGCAACGCCGGAACGACCCCCGACGGGTGCGGCGCATCGCCGTTCTGCAAGTATTGCGGGTCGCTCAACGCCGTCCTCAGCAGCGTTCAGGGTCATGGCGCACGTACGGAAGAATGCCACCTGCTGGTACGCCACGGCAGCAGCGAGGAGGCCCTTGACCTGCGCGTTTCGGCTTCGCCGTTCGTGGTGAACAACGAACCGTTTACCCTGCTGACCTTGAGCAACATTGCCGATGAACAGGCGAAGGTGTTCCTGGAGCGGATATTCCTGCACAACACCCAGAAATCGGCGCTCGCGTTGGCCGGCTTTTACGACCTGCTTTCCAGGGGGGGGGCGGAAGCTGATCAACGGGAATACATGCTGCAGCGGATCGGGTTTCTTTCCCAGCGGCTCATTGACGAGATCAATGCCCAGCACCAGCTCATGGCAGCGGAACAGGGCACGCTCGTCCCGGCGGCGAAGCAGATTGAAACACTCGATTTCCTGAAGGCTCTGGTCGAAACTCACCGTTATGAGGCTGGGTACGACCGCAAACAGTTGCTCATTGACGCCGGCGCCCAGTCGGTCTCCATGACAATCGATGAGCAGCTGTTAGGCCAGGTTATCGGCCACATGCTCGAAAACGCCCTCGAAGCCTCCCATCCCGGGGAAACGGTGACTATCGGCTGCGCCCTGCATCAGGGCATGGTGCATTTTTCCGTCGCCAACCCGGCCTACATGCCGGAACAGATCAGGGCGCAGGTATTCAGCCGCACGATCTCGACCGAAAGCCGCGGCAAAGGGATGGGGACCTACCGCATGAAATATCTGACGGAACACTATCTCCACGGCACCATCACGTACGTAACGAGCGAAGAGCAGGGCACCACCTTTACGGCCGCGTATCCTGTGACACCATGATGAGGTCCGGCGCGCCGCTGATGCGGGTGACCATAAACAGGGATGGAACAGGATACAAAAACGCCCCGCTCGGTACTCCGAAGCGGGGCGTTTTTGCTATGCCATTTATGTGAATTGAGTCTTCGCGATCAAAAGTGTCCGGATGCCAGGCGCACCGGAGGAGGGAGTGCGAGGCCCTCACCCGGCCTTTGGCCACCCTATCCCTCCGGGGGAGGGATAGGGAGAGGGCCAGCGCTACGTTGAGCGCCTCCTCCGAGGAGCACCGCCGCAGATGGACCTTTGGCGAAGCCGTCACCCCATTACAATGACCAGGTCCTCTTTCTCCACCTTTTCTCCCTCTTTGAACTTCACCTCCACCACCTTTGCATCCGCCTTGGCCTTGATGTTGGTCTCCATCTTCATGGCCTCGGTGACCATGAGCACGTCGCCGGCCTTGACCTCGTCGCCGGCCTTGACGTTTATCTTGAGCACCTTGCCCGGCATGGGGGCGCCGATGTGGTTGGCATTACCCTTGTCGGCCTTCTCCCGCGCCTTCTCGTCGGTCTGGACCGACTGGTCGCGGATCACCACCGAGCGGTTGTTGCCGTTCAGTTCGAAGTACACGGTGCGGGTGCCGTCCTTCTGGACCTTGCCCACGGCGTTCAGCTTGATGATCAGGGTCTTGCCCGGCTCGATGTCGATGGAGGTCTCCTGCCCCGGCTCCAGGCCGTAGAAGAAGATCGGCGTGGGGATGACCGAGGTATCCGAGAACTCCTGGCGGTGCCGGTCGAACTCGGGGTAGACGTGGGGGTAGAGGATGTTGGAGACCACTGCCTTGTCGTCCACCTTGTGCCCCAGCTTCTCCTCCAGCTTGAGCCGTTCCTCCAGGAAATCCACCGGCTCCAGCAGCTCGCCGGGGCGGCAGGTGATGGGCTGCTCTCCCTTGAGGATGATCCGCTGCAACTCCTGGGGCCACCCCTGGTAGGGCTGCCCCAGCATCCCCTTGAACATCCCCACCACCGACTCGGGGAAGGTCAGCTCGTCCCCCTTGGTGAAGACGTCCTCGGGCTGGAGGTTGTTCTTGACCAGGAACATGGCCATGTCACCCACCACCTTGGAGGAGGGGGTGACCTTGACGATGTCCCCGAACAGCAGGTTGACCTTGTGGTACATCTCCTTGCACTCATCCCAGCGCTCCAGGAGACCCAGGCCGGCCACCTGGGGCTTGTAGTTGGAGTACTGGCCGCCGGGGATCTCGTGGTGATAGACCTCGGCCGTGCCGGACTTGAGCCCGGACTCGAAGGGGGCATAGTAGTCCCGCACCGTCTCCCAGTAGTTGGCCAGTTGTTGCAGGCCGTCCGTGTTGACCTGCGGGTCGCGTTCGCTCCCCTCCAGGGCCGCCACCAGGGCGTTCAGGTTGGGCTGGGCCGTGAGGCCGGACAGGGACGACAGGGCCGCGTCCACGATGTCCACTCCGGCCTCGCTGGCCTTGAGCAGCATGGCGCTGCCGTTGGATGAGGTGTCGTGGGTGTGCAGATGCACCGGAATGCCGATGTTCTCCTTGAGCGCCTTGACCAGCTTGTAGGCGGCCAGGGGCTTGAGCAGGCCGGCCACCTGGGGCTTGTAGTTGGAGTACTGGCCGCCGGGGATCTCGTGGTGATAGACCTCGGCCGTGCCGGACTTGAGCCCGGACTCGAAGGGGG
>DATBXI010000311.1:0-5762 GCA_036514355.1 Desulfuromonadaceae bacterium | reverse complement strand
CTGCCGGGAGCGCTTCGTCAAGGTGGTGCCTGAGCGGCAGGCGCTCCAACCGGCCAGCACGGAGTAGGGCGGGCGGCTGTTAGCGGCTATGGTGGTATACTTTGAAAAGGGGAGTTAATCGTCACCGAGCGCCGGACTTTTGGGGAAAATCATGTCAAAAAAGCAGAAAATTATCGTCAGTATCGCCTGCGTGCTGTCTCTCTTCCTGGTGTTCACCATCACGGTCCTGCCCCGCATCATCCGCAGCAAGGCCATTGCGGAGATCGGCGCGGTCACCGGGAGGACGGTCCGCCTCGAGGCGGTAACCTTCAACCCCTTCACGCTTACGCTGGGCGCCAAGGGGTTCGCGATCGAAGGACGCACTGGCGGCCCGTTTGTCAGCATCGGCACGCTCAGGGCATCGCTCAGCCTGGCATCCATCTTCCGGCGCGCCCTGATCATAAGGGAAGTGACCATCGACACCCCTGTCGTCTCCCTTGTCCGTACCGCACCCAATAGCTACAACTTCAGCGACATCCTCGAACGCCAGAAACCGTCTCCCCAGAAGGGGGAGAGTCTCTTCTCCATCAACAACATAACCATCAAGAACGGTTCGCTGGATTTCGACGATCAGGCCGTTGAAGGTGGCAGGCGGCACACCGTCCGCAATTTCGAGCTGGCGGTCCCCTTTATCAGCAACATGCCGTACCTGGTGGAAAAATACACCGATCCCCGTGTGTCTGCCGTGGTCGACGGCGCAGCGTTCAGTTTCAACGGCAAGGTCAAGCCGCTCAGCAAGTCCATGGAAACCTCGCTGCACGTCGACCTCAGGCAGCTCAGCCTGCCGGAGTATGTCGCCTATGCGCCGGTCAGGCCGCCGGTTGATCTGACATCGGGCCGGCTGAGCCTCGATACCCAGGTGACCTACCGCGTCTCCAGCGACAAAAAACCGGAACTGGGCATCAAGGGGACGATCAGTCTGGACAGCGTCAGCGTCAACCAGCACAACGGCACGCCGCTCCTCCGGCTCCCCCTGTTCCAGGTCAAGGCCGGCGACCTGGAACTCTTTGCGCGGCGCTTCCTGTTCGATGCCATCGTGCTGGACGCCCCGGAACTGTTTGCCAGCCGGGACCGGCAGGGGGAGTGGATGTTCAACCGGCTGCTCGCCCCCCGCACCGACGGGACGAAACGGGCGAATGCCGCACCGGCGAAGACGCCGGAACAGGCCGCGCAGGGGGGGCAGCCGCTGGTGCGGGTCGCGTCGTTCACCCTGAAAAACGGCACGGTCCACTTCACCGACGCCCAGCCGGCCGGCGGCTTCACGGGCGAGATCACCCAGATCGATGCCGGGGTGAAGAACTTCACCACGGCGTCGGGCCCATCGGCCGACTACGAGCTGTCCATGCTGCTGGACAACGAGGCCACCCTGGCCGTTGACGGCGCCTTTTCCCTGGCGCAGCTCAGCGCTACCGCATCGGTGGAACTGAGCGACCTGAAGCTCCAGCGCGGCTGGCCCTATCTGTCCCGTTTCCTGAACGCGCCGGTCAAGGGCACCGTGGACCTGGCCGCCGAGGTCAGCTACAGCAAACAGAACGGTCTTGCGGTGGACCAGGGGAGCCTGCGGGCCAGCGGGTTAACGGTACGTTACGGCGAAAAAGAAGGTTTTGACCTGGCCCGTTTCGAAGTCAACGGTGTCGGGTACAGTCAGAAGGAGAATGCCGTGGAGGCGGCCGAGATACGGCTTGCCCAGGGGGGCATCTCCTTTTCCCGCGGCACGGACGGCAGCATGTCGTTCCTCTCGCTGCTGAAACCGCCGGCGGCAGCGCCGGCGGGCAAGGCGGCGGGACCGAACACCCCGGCACCGTCGGGGCGAGGAGCCGCCGGAGCGCTCACGTTCCGCGTCAAGAGCGTTCAGGTGGAACGATTCAACACCACCTTCATCGACAAGTCGCTTCCGGAAAAGCCCCGGTTCACCCTGACCAACACCCGGCTGAGCCTGGCGAACCTGAGCGGGCCGAAATTCAAGCCGTCAGCATTCCGTTTCTCATCGACCTTCAACAAGGGTACCGCCCTCAAAGCCGCGGGGGATGTCACGCCCAATCCGTTCCGCTACAGGGGGAAAGTGAGTGTCGGTCGCCTGTTGCTGCGCGACTTTGAGGACTATTTCCCCTCCACCCTCAATGTCTTTATCGTGGGAGGCTCGTTTGACACCAGCATGAACGTGGATATCGCCCTCAAGGCGGGGAAGCCGACCGGCAGCTTCAAGGGGAACGCCGGCATCCGCGCCTTCCATGCCATCGATACCGAGGAAGAGGAAGACCTGCTCAAGTGGGAGAGTCTGCAGCTGGACGACATTCAGGGCAGCCTGGAGCCGTTCAGCCTGGCTCTGCGCCAGATCGCCCTCAACAACGTGTACTCGCGCATCATCGTCCGCAAGGACGGGACCCTGAACCTCCAGAACCTGGTGGAGAAGGAAGAGCAAGCGCCCGGAACTGCGGCACCGGGGCCCGCAGCCGCAAAAGCCCAGACCGCCCCCGCGTCGCCTGCACTCACCGCACCGCAGCAGGCCGCGGCACCCGCGAAGCAGATCCGGATCGATGCGGTAACGATCCAGGACGGCACCATGGCCTTCAGCGACAACCACCTGCCGCAGCACTTTTCCACCACCTTCTACAACCTGGGAGGACGGGTCAGCGGCTTGTCGTCCGAAGGTGCCAAGCTGGCCGACGTGGACCTGCGCGGTAACCTGGAAAACCACTCGCCGCTCCAGATAACCGGCCAGATCAACCCGTTGCGGGATGACCTGTTCGTTGACCTGAAGGTCTCGTTCCGCGACATCGAGCTGTCGCCGGTCACCCCTTATTCGAGCACCTACCTGGGGTACACGGTGGAAAAAGGCAAGCTCTACCTGGATCTCAAATATCACATAGAGAAAAAACAACTGGAGTCGGAGAACAAGATCTTCATCGACCAGTTCACCCTGGGTGAACGGGTGGAGAGCGACAAGGCCACCAAGCTGCCGGTCAAGCTGGGGCTGGCCCTGCTCAAGGACCGCAAGGGGGAGATCCACCTGGACGTGCCGGTTACCGGGCGCACCGATGACCCTAAATTCAGTATCTGGAAGCTGGTCTTTCAGGTGGTAAAAAACCTGATGGTCAAAGCGGTGACGTCCCCCTTCTCGCTGCTCTCGTCCATGTTCGGCGGCGGCCAGGACATCAGCGTCATTCAGTTCGGCCCCGGCGCCAGCGCTATCACCCCCCAGGAGGGGCAGAAGCTGGAGGCGCTGGCCAAGGCGCTGCAGGATCGGCCGGCGCTCAAGGTCGAGTTGAAGGGGTACGTGGATCGGGAAAAGGATCAGGAGGGATACCGCGACGAACTGCTCAACCGCAAGATCAGGAACGAAAAATTCCTGGCCCTGGCCAAGGAGCGGGCGTCTAAGGGGGGAGAAACGGCCGAGACCATCCAGGTGGCGCCCGGGGAATATGCGAAATACCTGGCCGCGGTGTACAAGAAGGAAAAGTTTCCCAAGCCGCGCAACTTCCTCGGCATGGTCAAGGATCTGCCGCCCGATGAAATGCACAAGCTCATCATCGCCCACACCGTGATCGGCGAGCCCGAGTTCCAGGCCCTGGCGCGCGAGCGCGTGACGGCGGTCATGAATCACCTGGTCAAGCAGAACAGCGTCCCGGCGGAACGGCTGTTCCAGAAGAACGACGACGTGTTCAAGAACCCGGAAAAAGAGGGCGCTCCCCGGAGCCGGGTCGAGTTAAATGCGATAGTGCACTAGTACCCTGTAACACCACACATTTCGTAAAGCTCCCCCTCCCCCCACCTCCCCCCACCCTAACCCTCCCCCACAAGGGGGGAGGGGACCATTGTTATTTCAACTGATACAGTGCACTAGCGTCCTGGTCAGCGGGAAAATGTCGGGGGCTTTCTGAAGAGGAGCCGGGCGGTCGGCATCTCTCCCGCCTCTTCCTCCTGGAACAGCACCTCGCCGTCATAGGCGGCAAAAATGCGCCCCAGTTCTCCCCGTCCCAGCAGGTAGGACGGGGTGTGGCTGGCCAGCAGGTGCGGCGACTCCAGGATGGTGTCGAACAGCAGCAAGCCGCCCGGCGTCAGCGCAGCAACCTCTTCGGGTATCAGCGCCCTGAGCAAAAAGTTGAAATTGATGATCAGGTCGAACCGCTCGCACAGCCGGTACCCCTCCAGATCCACCTGCCGGAACTCCACCTCCACGCCGGCTTCGGAAGCCCGCTGGGTCCCCTTGGCGATCCCCACGTCGGATATGTCCAGCCCCGTCACCCTGAACCCCTGCCGGGCCAGATAGATGCTGTTGCGCCCCTCGCCGCAGGCGATGTCCAAAGCCCGCAGGCCCGGCGCCAGGCGCCTGATCCGCTCCATCTCCCTGACCAGGAACGGGGAGGGGAGTTCCCCCAGGAACGACGCCTCGGATGCAAAGCGTTGATTCCATTTGATCCTGTCCGATTCCATGGCACCTCCCTGGGGTTTGCATTATTGCGAAATCTCCGCATGTGCGATTTTGCATTATTGCAAACCTGGTCCTTTCCCGAGCGTACTCCAGCAACCATCTGATATCATGCATTATTCAAAAAGACCACCAAAGTCTTCAATTGCGCGCCGTCATCCCGGTTGTACGCTGCTGCTTGCGCCACGTTTTTGCATGAATGCAAAAAGCACCCTGTCCGTACGTTGCGTCGTCATGGTGATTGCGGTGCAACATGCTGTAATTGAATGGCTATTTCCTGTGAAACGCGAATTGGCATGCCCTGTGCTGTATACAGGATGAACGTGAAGCGAAAGGCGCTGCAATGGGAAAAACGGACATCTGTCCCTTTTACGGCAAAAACGATGATTACTGCGACGTGGGGTGCGGCTACATCTCGTCCCACGACGTGAACATGATCATCCGCTACTGCAGCGGCCGTTACGCCGAATGTATCAAGTATCTGGAGCTGGCCGACCGCTTCCCCGACCAGCTGGTCACGTTTGCCAAGTGTTGATGCACACATACCATCTGAAGGAAGGGATACGAGATGTTCTACCATCTGACGCTGAATTTCAACTGGTTCCACACCGTGCTGGCACTGACAGTCACCATGCTGTTTCTACTAATTACACTGGCAAAGGAGAAGAGAGATGAGCGAAAGAGAGCTTGAACTGCTGTCGAGGATCGAGGAGTTGGAGCGCCACACCTGGCGCAACAGTGCCATCCTCCGTTCGGTGGCCATGGTGTCCTTTACGGCGATAGTCGGATTCATTATCGCATCCGGCGTTGTGGGTGGCGGCCACGGCAGCCACTGGTCGGGGCCGGCCTGGAATACCATGTGGCTGTACGGCCTGTTTGCCGCCAATGCGGTGTCCATGTTCTGGACCACACATAAGGAATAGGGGGAATACGACAATGCCGATGAAACTTTCCAACGCCATACTGCTGCTGGTGGTCTGCGTGATCTGCGCCGCCTTCAATATGCAGCTCTTTGCCGGTCTGGACGAGATGATGGGCGACCAGTACTGGGTGATCGATCAGACCCAGGGTGACCACGGCTGGTACGCCATGGGCCTTCTCCCCCATGTCAAGAAGGTGCCCAAGGACGTGGTCAAAGCGGCCAACACCGACCCGGCCGCCAAGGAAAAATACGTGATCTACGCCCAGAGCGGCGACTTTGCCGGCAACTCGGTCTACGGCATCTGCTTCGGCATCCCGCTGATCATGTACCTGATCTGGTTCGCCTTCATCATCGGGTTCCCGGACCGGGTCG
>DATBXI010000310.1:0-4306 GCA_036514355.1 Desulfuromonadaceae bacterium | reverse complement strand
GGGGGGCAAGCAACTCCGCCAGCAGTTCGTGCGCCTGGGGGAGAAGCGCGGCGACTTCGTGGCCGTCACCAGCGGACTGAAGGAAGGTGAAACCATCGTCAGCACTGGGGTCTTCAAGCTGCGCAACGGCCAGTCGGCCGTGATCGACAACAAGCTGGCCCCTGCCTTCAAACAGTTGCCCACCCCGGAGAACAACTGAGGCGATGACGATCACCGACCTGTTCATACGCCGTCCCGTGCTGGCCCTGGTGGTCAACCTGATCATCATCATCGCCGGTCTGCAGGCGATCAGGACCCTCAATGTCCGCCAGTATCCGAAGAGCGAGAACGCGTCGGTGACCGTCACCACGGTGTACGTCGGCGCCAGCGCCCAACTGGTCCGCGGCTTCGTCACAACACCGCTGGAGCGGGCCATTGCCGCAGCCGACGGCATCGAGTACATGGAGTCCCAGAGCACCCTCGGCCTCTCCACCATCACCATCCGCCTGAAGCTCAACTACGATGCCACCAAGGCCCTGGCCGAGATCAGCTCCAAGGTCGAACAGGTGCGCCGCGATCTTCCCCTGGAGGCGGAGATACCGGCGATCAACATCGAGTCGGCCGAGAGCCGCTTCGCCGCCGCCTACCTGAGCTTTTCCTCGGACATCCTGAAGCAGAACGAGATCACCGACTACCTCGTACGGGTCGTCCAGCCCCGCCTCTCCGCCATTCCAGGGGTGCAGCGGGCCGACATCCTGGGGGGCAGGACCTTTGCCATGCGCATCTGGCTCAAACCGGACCGGATGGCGTCCCTCAACATCAGTCCCACCCAGGTGCGCCTGGCGCTGGCCGCCAACAACTTCCTCTCGACCCCCGGCAGGAGCAAGGGGGAGTTCGTTCAGGTGAACCTCACGGCCGACACGAACCTGAGCACGGTGGACGAGTTCAGGCGCCTCGTGGTGCGCGAGCAGAACGGGACCATTGTCCGGCTTTCCGACATCGCCGACGTGGTGCTCGGGGCCGAGGATTACGACTCCGAGGTACACTTTTCCGGCCAGACCGCGGTGTTCATGGGGATCTGGCCGCTCCCCAACGCCAACTCCCTCGACGTGATCAAGCGGGTGCGGGCCGAGATGGCGGCCATCCAGCACGACCTGCCCACAGGCCTCAAGGCGCGTATCGCCTATGACGCCACCAACTACATCTCCAGCGCCATACACGAGGTGCTGAAGACGCTGGGCGACACGCTCATGATCGTCATGGTGGTCATCTTCCTCTTCCTCGGCTCCTTCCGGTCGGTGCTCATACCGGTGGTGGCGATCCCGGTGTCGCTCATCGGCGGGGTCTTTCTCATGCAGGCCTTCGGCTTCACCGTCAACCTCCTCACCCTCCTGGCCATCGTCCTCTCGGTCGGTCTGGTGGTTGACGATGCCATCGTGGTGGTGGAGAACGTGGAGCGCCACCTGGGGCTGGGAAAATCCCCCCTGGAAGCGGCCCTGGCTGGGGCCCGGGAGCTGGTCGGCCCCATCATCGCCATGACCATCACCCTGGCAGCGGTCTACCTCCCCATCGCCCTGCAGGGAGGCCTCACCGGCTCACTCTTCCGCGAGTTCGCCATCACCCTGGCCGGGGCGGTCACCATCTCCGGGATCGTGGCCCTGACCCTGTCGCCGGTCATGTCGGCGGTGCTCCTCAAACCGGGGATCGAGGAACACGGCCTGGCCGGGCGCATCGCCCGTGACTTCCGGCGCCTGCGGGAGGCGTACGGCCGCCTGCTCGATGCCACCCTCGCGGCGCGGCCGGCGGTCTATGCGGTCTGGGGCGTGATCAGCATCCTGACCATTCCCCTGTTCACCATGTCCGCCAAGGAGCTGGCCCCCATGGAAGACCAGGGAGTTATCTTCGGCATCCTCGATGCCTCGGCCAACTCCACCCTCGACCAGAACAGCTTCTTCGCCGCCGCCACCAACCGGGTCTTCCAGAGCGTAGCGGAGACCGATTTCACCTTCCAGCTCACCTTTCCCAACTCCGGCTTCAGCGGCCTGGTCGCCAAGCCGTGGAGTGAGCGCAAGCGGAACATATTCCAGATCATGCCCGAGGTGCAGCAGAAACTGCAGCAGATCCCGGGCATCCGGATCTTCCCGGTCACGCCGCCGGCCCTCCCCGGAGGGGGAGATTTCCCGGTGGAATTCATCCTCGCGTCCACCGCCGAGACCGGCCAGATCCTTGAATTCGCCCAGAAGCTGCAGGAAAAGGCGGTGCAGAGCAAGATGTTCGCCTTCCCGCCCATAATCGACGTGAAGATCGATCAGCCGGAATCCCGATTCGTCATCGACCGGGACAAGGTGGCCTCGCTGGGGCTGAACCTGGGGCAGATCGGCAACGACCTGAGCAACATGGTGGGAGGGGACTACGTCAACCGCTTCGACATATCGGGACGCAGCTACAAGGTTATACCGCAGATCGAGCGGGTGGGCCGCCTCAACCCCGAGCAGTTGAAGAGCATCTACGTCACGGGCCCCAAGGGACAGTTGATCCCGTTGAGCACCGTGGCCACCATGACGGCCTCGGTGGTCCCCCGCTCCCTCAACCGGTTCCAGCAGCTGAACGCGGTGAAGATCAGCGGCGTGGCCATGCGGCCGCTGGACGAGGCGCTCCGCTTCCTGGAGACCGAGGCGGCTAAGATGCTGCCCAAGGGGTATGTGCTCGATTACACCGGCGAGTCGCGCCAGTTGCGCACCGAGGGGAACAAGTTCCTCCCCGCCTTCGGCCTCGCCATCATCCTGATCTTCCTCGTGCTGGCGGCGCAGTTCAACAGCTTCCGCGATCCGTTCGTCATTCTGGCGGGATCGGTGCCCCTCGCCATGTTCGGGGCGCTCCTCTTCACCTTCCTCAGGATGCCCGACCCCAACACCCCGTTCTGGACCAAGGGATGGACCACCACCCTCAACATCTACTCCCAGGTGGGGCTCGTGACCCTGGTGGGGCTGGTCTCCAAGAACGGCATCCTCATCGTGGAGTTCGCCAACAAGCTCCAGCTCTCGGGACTCCCCAAGCTGGAGGCCGTGCGCCAGGCGGCCATGACCCGCCTGCGGCCGGTCCTGATGACCAGCGCCGCCACCATTGCCGGCCACTTTCCGCTGACCCTGGTCACCGGCCCCGGCGCCGCGGCCCGTAACTCCATCGGCCTCGTGCTGGTGGGGGGGATGTTTATCGGCACCCTGTTCACCCTGTTCGTCGTCCCCTCCATCTACATGCTGGTGGCCAAGGACCACGGCAGAGACCGGGAACGCGAGGCCGCCGTCGCGGCGGCGGAAGTCTGAATGTCAGGCGGCAGGAAAGCGAACCGCTAACGTCTGCCGCTTCTTTCTTTGCATTTTCCAATAAGGTGCTGTATAGGATTAAGGTTCATGATTTTCGAGGTTGCATGATGTCAGTTCTGATTCAGTCCATAGGCCGCCATACCCTCTCCTTTGTGCAGGAACTGGGGAGGATGGGCGGATTTCTCCTGTACTCCTGCTACATGATCGCCCGCCGTCCGGGCAGTCCGATCCATATCCTCAAGCAGATCCAGTTCATCGGCGCCAAATCCCTGTTCGTCATCTTCCTGACAGCCGCCTTTACCGGCATGGTGCTGGGTTTGCAGGGATACTACTCCCTGGCCAAGTTCGGCTCCGAGGGGATGCTGGGTACGGCCGTGGCCCTGTCCCTGATCCGCGAACTGGGCCCTGTCCTGTCGGCACTGATGGTAACCGGCCGTGCCGGCAGCGCCATCACGGCCGAGATCGGCATAATGCGCATCACGGAACAGATCGACGCCCTGGAGACCATGGCGCTGGATCCGTTCAAGTACCTGATCACCCCCAAGTTCGTTGCCGCCATGCTGGCCCTGCCGCTGTTGTGCGCCATCTTCGACGTGGTCGGCATCTACGGCGGCTGGCTGGTGGGGGTCAAGCTGCTGGGGGTCAATCCCGGTGCCTATTTCTATGAAATGGAAAAAGCGGTGGTGTGGAAAGACGTTTCCTCGGGTATTCTCAAATCATTGTCCTTCGGGATGATCATTGCCTGGATCGGCTGCTACAAAGGGTATTACGCCGGCCATGGCGCCGAAGGCGTTTCCCGCGCCACGACGGAATCGGTGGTGATGACATCGGTGTTGATCCTGGTGTGGGACTACTTCCTGACCTCGGTGCTGCTATGACGACTTCGCCAAAGGTCCATCTACGGCGTTGCGAAACGCCTTCGTCACTGCGGCGTACGGCCCTCATCCTATCCTTCTCCCAGAGGGAGAAGGAACACTGTTACCCTCTCCCAGCGGGAGAGGGTG
>DATBXI010000309.1:0-3138 GCA_036514355.1 Desulfuromonadaceae bacterium | reverse complement strand
CCACCGCCTGCCGGTCGTACTCAGGCCACGGGGTCGCGGACAGGGGGGTGCCATGCCCCATCTGCTGCCAGAGCTCCTCGGTGATATGGGGCACAAAGGGGGCCAGGAGCAGGATCACGCTCTCCAGAGCCTCCTTCATGAGGGCACCGTTAGCCGAGACCGCCGGGTCCGCGTCCTGGAGCACGTTCAGCAGCTCCATCACGGCCGCTATGGCGGTGTTGAAGTGGAAACGCTCCTCCACGTCCTCGGTCACCTTCTTGATGGTCTTGTGCACGGAACGGCGCAGGGTGCGCTCCTCCGGCCCCAGGGTGGCCGGGTCAAGGGGGCTGGCGCCTTTGATCAGGTCGAGACGCTCGTGCACCAGCTTCCAGATGCGGTTCAGGAAGCGGAACGAGCCGTCCACCCCCTGGTCGCTCCAGTCCAGGTCCTTTTCCGGCGGTGCGGCGAACAGTGAGAACAGGCGGGCCGTGTCGGCGCCGTATTTCTCGATCAGGGCATTGGGGTCCACCACGTTACCCTTGGATTTGCTCATCTTGGCGCCGTCCTTGATGACCATCCCCTGGGTCAGCAGGTTGGTGAACGGCTCGTCGCAGGTGATGTACCCTAGGTCGCGCAGCACCTTGGTGAAGAAGCGGGCGTAGAGCAGATGCAGCACAGCATGCTCGATGCCGCCGATGTACTGGTCCACGGACATCCAGTAATCCACCCGCTCCCGGTCCAGCGGCCCTGTGGCGAAGT
The DNA here is from genome assembly GCA_036514355.1 of Desulfuromonadaceae bacterium. GTDB lineage: Bacteria > Desulfobacterota > Desulfuromonadia > Geobacterales > Pseudopelobacteraceae > JACPFJ01. The sequence goes on along the minus strand of DATBXI010000309.1, from coordinate 2,400 downwards.
CCGGGCAGCAGTAACGGAGGAAATACCAGGACGACTGCACAAAGGTGTCCATGGTGTCGGTCTCGCGCCGCGCCGGTTTGCCGCATTTCGGGCAGTCGCAGGTGATGAAGGCATCCAGCTTGGCCAGCGGGCTTCCGCCTTCCCCGGTAAACTCCACATCCATGGGGAGCCGCACCGGCAGATCCTTCTCCGGCACCGCTACCACGCCGCAGTCGTCGCAGTAGATGACCGGGATCGGGTTGCCCCAGTAGCGCTGCCGGGAGATGCCCCAGTCGCGCAGGCGGAAGTTGACGGTCTTTGTACCGATCCCCTCCTGCTGCAGGAAGTCGGCGATGGCCTCCTTGGCCGCGTCGCTGGCCATGCCGTCGAATGGGCAGGAATTGACCAGTATCCCCACCTCGGTGAAGGCGGCGGTCATGGTGGCGGGGTCGAGGGTCTCCCCCTTGGGCTGGATCACCACGTGCAGCGCCAGGTCGTACTTGCGGGCAAACTCGAAGTCGCGCTGGTCGTGGGTCGGGACCGCCATGACCGCGCCGGTGCCGTAGTCCATGAGCACGAAATTGGCCAGATAGATCGGCATGCGCGCCTTGGTGAGCGGGTTGACGCAGTAGGAGCCGGTGAACACCCCTTCCTTCTCCAGGTCCTCGGCGGTGCGCCTGATGCGGTCGGTCCGTTTCACCTTTTCTATGAAGGCCTCTACCGCGGCCTTTCTGTCGGGGGTGGTCAGTTCCTGGGCCAGGGGATGCTCGGGGGCCAGGGACATGAAGGTGGCGCCGAAGACCGTGTCCTGGCGCGTGGTGAACACCCGGATGGCCCCATTGCCGTCCTCACGGGGAAAATCGATTTCACAGCCAAAGCTCTTGCCGATCCAGTTGCGCTGCATGACCAGCACCCGCTCCGGCCAGCCGGGCATACGGTCGGTCCAGTCCAGAAGCTCTTCCGCGTAGTCGGTGATGCGGAAGAACCACTGGTCCAGTTCCTTCTGCTGCACATCGCTGTCGCAGCGCCAGCAGGCGCCATCCTCCACCTGCTCGTTGGCAAGCACGGTTTCGCAATTCGGACACCAGTTGACGAACGAGGTCTTCTTGTAGGCCAGCCCCTTGGCAAACATCTCCAGGAAGATCCGCTGCTCCCAGCGGTAGTACTCCAGGTCGCAGGTGGCCAGCTCGCGGCCCCAGTCGTAGGAAAGCCCCATCCGTTTGAGCTGGCCCCGCATGTAGGCGATGTTCTCGTAGGTCCATTTGGCCGGATGGCTCTTGTTCTGTATGGCGGCATTCTCCGCGGGCATGCCGAAGGCGTCCCACCCCATGGGGTGAAGCACGTTATAGCCGCGCATCCGCTTGAACCTGCCCACCACGTCGCCGATGGAGTAGTTGCGCACATGTCCCATATGGATCCTGCCGGACGGATAGGGAAACATCTCCAGCAGGTAGTATTTCTGTTTAGCCGGGTCCTCGGTCACCGCAAAGGTCCGGTTCTCTTCCCACTGCTGCTGCCATTTCTGCTCAATGTCCCTGGGGTTGTATTTCTGATCCACTGGTTCTTCCTTTCTCGACTGTATAAAATGCATCATAGTTCAACAGACCCTAAAGGTTTCCAAAACCTTTAGGGTCTTACAAGTATTACACGAATTCCCCCTTGAGGAGTATCTCCCGGGTGATCCGGTGTAAAGGGACGGCCCGGTCGACCACTCCGGTCGCCACCGCCTCCCGGGGCATGCCGTAGACCACCGCGGTTTCCTCTGACTCGGCAATCACGTGCCCCCCCTGTTCCTTGACCAGCCGTACCCCTTTGCTGCCGTCGTTGCCCATGCCGGTCAGGATAACCGCCACCATCCGGCCACGGTAGATCGACGCGCATGACTCCAGCATCACGTCCACGGAGGGTACGTAGCGGTCCGTCGGCGCAGGAGGCACGACTCTGGCCACGACCTGGCCACCATGGATCTCGAATACGAGATTTTTGCCCCCCGGCGCGATCAGTATCCTGCCGGGGAGCACCGCATCGCCGTCTGTGGCCTCCTTGACCTCGAACCGCGACGCCCGGTCCAGGCGTTCCGCAAAGGCGCGGGTAAAACCGGGCGGCATGTGCTGCGCGACCACCACGGCAAAGGGAAACTGCCGCTCGAAAGCGGAAAAAATGGATTGCAATGCCGGCGGACCGCCCGTGGACGACCCGATGGCCACGATATCGATGGGATGAACGGACGGCTCCGCAACAACAACGGCCGGTGGCGGCACGGCAGGGGCGGCGGTCCGTTCGCGGCTTACCTGCGGGTGCCTGCGAAGGCTTGCCGGCTTGAGACCCACCACCTGGAGCACCTTGCGGTGCAGATCGTCCTTGATCAGGAGCAGGTCTTTGGAGGCGGTGCTGGACGGTTTGGCGATAAAGTCCAGGGCA
>DATBXI010000308.1:0-2258 GCA_036514355.1 Desulfuromonadaceae bacterium | reverse complement strand
CCTGGCGGTACAGGCGCTTGTCGAACTCGATGGAGGCGGTGAACTCCTCCACGAACTGGTCGGTGGGCTGGGTGAATCGTCCCCCCCAGAGCTTATCCTTGGACACGTCGGTTTCTTCGGTGGTCATGCTGGGTTCTCCTGTGCTATTTCGTATCCGGCCGCCAGTTCGGCGGCGGTGATCTTGCGCCATGCACCCGACTCGTCCAGGCTCAGGATGGCGTGCACCTTGAGCGGCACCCGCGAGGTGCGGGGGTCCAGTTCGTGCTGCGGCGGCAGGTTGAAATAATAGAGCCGCGTCCCTCCCCCGAAGCGCAGCCGGCAGACCGGCGCGCCGTCGAAGTCGTCGGTCACGAACTCGCTGAACCGTACGTGTGCAAGCCGGTGGCTGCGGTTGATGACCACATAGGAGTGGCCGTACCCCTCCTCCACCGGTTCGTCCTCCAGCACGGTGCCGTCCGAAGCGTTGCCGAACACCGTCACCGTCTCGCGCACCCCCGGCATGTCCTCCAGGTATTCACCGTAAAAGCCGCAGATCACGTCGCGGTAGGCGCGGTGCTCCGGCTTGGGGTTGCACTGGATCACGAACAGGGCGTCCAACTGCTGCCGGGTGGCATAAAAGAGCTGATCGGCGTGATCGATGATCTGCTGGATATTGGAGGTGTACAGATCGCGGTACAGGTAATCCAGGCAGATAACTGCCATGAAGTTGAAGCACGACGGCCGGCTGCGCAGCAGGTAAAAGTGCTTGCCGCGGTAGAGATCGTGGAACTTGTCGATGTACTCCTCGCCGCGGAAGGGATGGCTCTTGGCCTCCAGAAAGACCCGCAGGCGGCCGTCGGCCTCTTTGACGGCGATGCAGCACCAATTGACCGGCACCTCCAGCACGTCGCCCGAATCGATGTCCCGGTCCACCAGTTCGATGGCCTCGGCATTGTCGTCGCTGAAGCGCCCCAGCATGGCACGGTACTGGCGCAGCCGGACCGGCTCCACCCCGAACATGGTCACCGTGTTGGGGCAAAAGGCGTCCCTGATGACCGCCAGCATATCATCGAAACGGGCGACCGGCAGGCAGGCCTCGGGGAACAGCAGGAAGTGGAGCTTCCGCATGTTCCCCTCCCCGCCGGCCACCAGGTCGAGGACCGAGCGCACCATGGCCCATTGCGCCTCCGGGTCCTCCTGGCAAAACCCGCTTTCGCACCGCCGCAGGCGATTGGGTATCTGGGCGATCATGCAGTGCAGGTGATGCCCCAGGGGGAATTCCAGGTTGACCCGCTTGTCGATGATCGTCGGCATGGGCTACGTCCTGGTGTCGCAGGAACAAAATTCGGGAAAGACGCGCCCCAGGATATGGCGCGTACCGTCCGTCATGGGATAGGCAGCCAGTTCACTCCGTTCCACCCAGGCCACCGCCCCCACCTCGGCCTCGTTGTGGCGGATATCGCAGTACAGCGGCCGGCACCGGTAATACAGGATGACGAAATGGTAGTTGTCCTCACCCGGGGTGAGGTGTTCGAACACGTCGATCAGCTCCTGGACCTCGACCTCGATGCCTACCTCTTCGTACACCTCCCGCTTCAGCGCCTCCATGATCGGTTCGCCCAGGCCGATCTTCCCACCGGGCATGACCCACAGATCCTTGAACGGCTGTACGTTGCGCCGGGTCAGGAGCACCCGGTCGTCGTCATCCAGGATGACCGCCACCACCGAGGTGACGATATGCTCCTTCTTGTACCGCTTTTTGGTCACCGCTTCTTTGAGGACTGCATCAGCGACCTGATCCTGAGCCTCAGGGAGTTGATCTTGATGAAGCCCTCGGCATCGGCCTGGTTGTAGACCTGGTCCTTTTCAAAGGTGGCGAAGTCCAGGTTGAAGAGCGAGTCGGTCTCGGACTTGCGACCCACGGTGCGGCAGAGCCCCTTGTACAGCTTGACCCGGGCCACGCCATTGACGCACTTCTGGGAGTCGTCGATCAGGGCCTGGAGCATCTGGCGCTCCGGAGAGAACCAGTAGCCGGCGTAGACCTGCCAGGCGTACTGCGGGATCAGCGAGTCGCGGATGCGCATCACTTCGCGGTCCATGGTGATCTGCTCCACGGCGGAGTGGGCCTCCCGCAGGATGGTGCCGCCCGGTGTCTCGTACACGCCGCGGGACTTCATGCCCACGGAACGGTTCTCCAGCAGGTCCACCCGGCCGATGCCGTGCGTGCCGCCGATCTCGTTCAGATGGGCCAGCAGTTGGGCCGGGGTCATCTTTTTACC
>DATBXI010000307.1:0-2020 GCA_036514355.1 Desulfuromonadaceae bacterium | reverse complement strand
CCGGCGCCGCCGTTCGGGTGGTGGCGCCGGCCATGATCACGGAAATCTCGCAGTTGGCCGCATCGGGCGCCATTGCCGCACGCCACGGGCGCTACGCTGCGGAAGACATGGACAACGTATTCCTGGCAGTGGCCGCCACCGACGATCCGGGCGTGAATGAGCGCGTGGCCGTGGAGGCGAGACAACGCGGCATCCTGGTCGCCGTGGCGGATGCGCCGGACCGGGGCAATTGCACCTTTCCCGCTGTGCTGCGCCGAGGCGACCTGCAGATCGCCGTCGCCACCGGCGGCCGCTGTCCCGCCTTTGCCGCCCTGGTCAGGGACCGCCTGGCCGAAGTGATCGTCGACGAGTACGGCGCGACCCTGGAACGGCTCGCCCTGGAGCGCGAAAAGCTGTTGACGGAAGGGAACGACAGCACATACAATAATAAAATTGTGCGGTTGCTGGCCGCACGCCTGATCGCCGAATTGTCCGGACACAAGGAACCGTCATGAGCCAGATATTCTTCTACCTTACCCTTGCCCTGTACAGTTGCGCCACCCTGGCCTATCTGGTCTATCTGGTCAAAACGTCACCGGTCGTGGCAACGTGGGCCAGCCGGCTTGCCCTCTCCGGCGTCATCGCCCATCTCCTCTCCACCATCCACCGCTTCCATGCCGTCGGCCATCTTCCCATCACCAACATGCAGGAATCCCTCTCGTTCTTCAGCCTGGCCATCGTCGGCGCCTTCGTCTTCTTTGAACGCAAATACCGGGTGACCATTCTCGGTTCTTTCGTCATCCCCCTGGCCCTGCTGCTGATCATCGCCTCCAGTACGTTTGCCACGACCATCAGCGAACTCAACCCGGCCCTGCGCAGCAACTGGCTCTGGATTCACACCATCATGGCCTTTATCAGCTATGCGGTGTTCACCATCGCCTTCGGTGCGGCCGTGATGTACCTGTTCCAGCAGCATTTTCTCAAAAAGAAACGGCTCGGGGCGCTGTTTCAGAAACTCCCCTCGCTGAATACGCTGGACGACATCAACTACCGGTGCCTGACCATCGGCTTTCCCCTGCTGACCATAGCCATCATTTCGGGTGCCATCTGGGCCGAAAAGGCGTGGGGCACCTACTGGAGCTGGGACCCCAAGGAGACCTGGTCGCTGATCACCTGGTTCATCTACGCGGCCCTGTTGCACGGCAGGATGACCACAGGCTGGCGCGGAAAACGCGCCGCCCTGCTTTCCATAGCCGGCTTCCTGATCATGCTGTTCACCTTTATCGGGGTGAACCTCTGGCTGCCGGGCCTGCACAGCTACAAATGACGGCTTCAAGGATACTCACCGCATGAACATCATCGTCGTCGGTCTCTCCCATAAGACCGCTACCGTTGAAATACGGGAAAAAGTCGCTTTTTCACCCAACCAGATAGAGAAACCGCTCCGGGAGCTGGTAGGGCTGGCGGACATCATCGAAGGGGTGATCGTCTCCACCTGCAACCGGGTGGAGATCTACGCCACCACCCGCGACATCGCCGGCGGCATTGCGCGCATCAAACGGTTCATGGCCGACTATCACCGCATCCCCTTCGAAACGCTGGAGCCGCACCTCTACAGCTACCATTCCGAGGCCGCCATCCGCCATGTGTTCCGGGTGGCATCCAGCCTCGACTCCATGGTGGTGGGCGAACCCCAGATCCTGGGCCAGATCAAGACATCCTACGGCTATGCCGCCGAGTACAAGTCGTCCGGCATCATCCTCAACCGCTTCCTGCACAAGGCCTTCTCGGTGGCAAAACGGGTGCGCAGCGAGACACGGATCGCCTCGTCGGCCGTTTCCGTGGCCTTTGCCGCCGTGGAGCTGGCCAAGAAGATCCTGGGAGACCTGTCCGACAAGACCGTGATGCTGATCGGCGCCGGCGAAATGTGCGAGCTGGCGGCAAAACACTTCCTCAACAGCGGCGCCAAGGGGGTGATGGTGACCAACCGCACCTTTGAGCGGGCCGAGCGGCTGGCCGAGGATTTCGGCGGCGAGGCGGT
>DATBXI010000306.1:0-5189 GCA_036514355.1 Desulfuromonadaceae bacterium | reverse complement strand
TCAAGATCCTCCGCAAGAACGAATTCAGCCGGATGCTGGCCGCCATGAGAGAGCTGCAGGACTCCATGCGCACCATGATCTCGGGGATGCAGGGGACGGCGGCCCATCTCACATCCGCCTCCGAGATGTTGAGCACCACCTCGGCCCAGATTGCCGATGGCACCGAGAACGCCTCGGAACAATCCGCCTCCATCAGCACGGCGGTGGACCAGATGGCGTCCGTCAGTGCCACCATATCCCACAGCTGCCAGGAGATGGCGGAGAAGGCCGCCGGGACCAGCAGCGCCACCAAGAGCGGCGAAGAGACGATTACCAGCATGACCTCCATGATGAGTGAGATCGAGCGGATGGTGATCGGCACCATGGAGGCGGTCAAGGCCCTGGGCGCCAACTCGGAGCGGATCGGTGACATCGTGGTTGCCATCGGGGATATTGCCGACCAGACCAACCTGCTCGCCCTCAACGCCGCCATCGAGGCCGCCAGGGCCGGCGACCAGGGGCGCGGCTTCGCGGTCGTGGCCGACGAGGTGCGCAGCCTTGCCGAGCGGACGACCTCTGCGACGCGTGAGGTCCAGTCCATCATCGCCTCCCTGCAGGGGGACGTGAAGAACGTGGTCGGCTCCATGGAACAGAGCGCCAGCAGTGTCCGCAGCGGCGCAAAGGATGTACAGCTCTCCAGTCAGGCGATCGGGACCATCAGGCAGCATATCCTCCCGCTGATCGAGCATGTCTCCCAGGTGGCCACGGCGGCAGAGGAGCAGTCGACCACCAGCCACAGCATCACCGAGAGCATGCGCCGTATCTCGGAGGTGATCCATGACGCCGCCGGCGGTGCCCACCGGACCGAACAGGCCGCCGGGGAACTGGCACGTTCGGCCCATGAGTTGCAGCAGATGGTGACGCGCTTCAAACTGCGATAGATAGGTCGCCGCAGTCCGGCGGCGCGGAGTAGCCACGCAAAAAAGGGATGGGTCGTTTGACCCATCCCTTTTTTTGATGCCCGAAGCGATCAGTGAATCAGGACGCCAGTGCCGCGTGGGCCGCTGCCAGACGGGCGATGGGCACCCGGAAGGGGGAGCAGGAGACGTAATCCAGCCCGATGTTGTGGCAGAAGATGACCGAATCCGGGTCTCCTCCGTGCTCGCCGCAGATGCCGAGCTTGATGCTGCTCCGGGTCGAGCGCCCCTTTTCGCAGGCCATCCGCACCAGCTGGCCGACGCCGTCCTGATCGAGCGACACGAAGGGGTCCTCCGGCAGGATGCCCTGATCCACGTAGAAGGGGAGGAACTTGCCTGAATCGTCACGGGAGAGGCCGAACGTAGTCTGGGTCAGGTCGTTGGTGCCGAAGGAGAAGAACTCCGCCTCGGCGGCGATCTCGTCGGCGGTCAGGGCGGCGCGGGGCAGCTCGATCATGGTGCCGATCAGGTACTCCACCGTGATGCCGTAGCGGGCGATGACCTCCTCGCAGATGGCAACGGCATTCTGCTTGAGCACCTGGAGCTCCTTGACCGTGGCTATCAGGGGGATCATGATCTCCGGTACGATGGTGAAGCCTTCGTTTTTCACCAGCTCGCAGGCCGCTTCCATGATGGCCCGTACCTGCATGTCGTAGATCTCGGGAAAGGTGATCCCCAGGCGGCAGCCGCGGTGCCCCAGCATGGGGTTGAATTCATGGAGGGTCTCCACCTTGTGCTTGAGGGCGTTGACCGGCACCTTCATGGTCTTTGACAGCTCCTCGATGTCCTTGTCCTCCTGGGGGAGGAACTCGTGCAGCGGCGGATCGAGGAGGCGGATGGTGACCGGCAGTCCCTTCATCTCGCGGAAGATGCCGATGAAGTCCCCCTTCTGCATGGGGAGTATCTTGGCCAGGGCCGCTTCCCTACCCTCCAGTTCGTCGGACAGGATCATCTCGCGCACGGCGGCGATGCGCTCGGCGTCGAAGAACATGTGTTCGGTGCGGCACAGGCCGATGCCCTCAGCGCCGAACTCGCGGGCGACTCGGGAGTCGTGGGGCGTGTCCGCGTTGGTGCGGACCTTGAGGGTGCGGACCTTGTCCACCCACGCCATCAGGGTGCCGAAGTCGCCGGTCAGCTGGGGGGGGACCGTGGGGACCGCGCCCAGCATGACCTCGCCGCTGGAACCGTCCAGGGTGATCAGGTCACCTTTCTTGACGACCACGCCCCCCTTGGCGACAAAGGTCTCGGCGGCATAATCCACCTTGATGTCGCCGCATCCCGCGACGCAGCATTTGCCCATGCCGCGGGCCACGACCGCTGCGTGGGAGGTCATGCCGCCGCGGGCGGTGAGGATCCCCTGGGCGGCGTGCATGCCGTGGATGTCTTCGGGCGAGGTCTCGATGCGCACCAGGATGACCTTGCGGCCGGTCTTGGCCTCTGCCTCGGCTTCGTCGGCGCTGAAGACCACTTCGCCGGAAACGGCGCCCGGTGATGCGGGCAGCCCCTTGGCAATGACCTTTTTCTCGGCCTTGGGATCAAGGGAGGGGTGCAGCAGCTGGTCGAGCTGGCCGGGGGCGACGCGTTTGATCGCCTCCCGCTCGCTGATCAACCCTTCCTGCACCATGTCCACGGCGATCTTGATGGCTGCCGGGGCGGTGCGCTTGCCGTTTCTGGTCTGCAGCATGAAGAGCTTGCCCTTCTCGATGGTGAACTCGATGTCCTGCATGTCCTTGTAGTGCCGCTCCAGGATGCCGCGGATGTCTACCAGCTGGCCGTAGCATTCGGGCATGACCTCCTCCATGGGGGGGAGAGTGGTCGCCTTGGCACGATTGATCGGCTGGGGGGTACGGATACCGGCCACCACGTCCTCGCCCTGGGCGTTGACCAGGTATTCGCCGAAAAAGTAGTTCTCGCCGGTGGAGGGGTCGCGGGTAAAGGCCACGCCGGTGGCGCAATCATCGCCCATGTTGCCGAATACCATGGACTGGACGTTGACCGCGGTGCCCCAGTCGGCCGGGATGTTGTTGAGCTTGCGGTAGGTGATGGCGCGCTGGTTCATCCACGAGCCGAATACGGCGCCGATGGCGCCCCAGAGCTGCGCCTCGGGGTCTTCGGGGAATTCCTGGCCGAGCACCGCCTTGATCTTGGTTTTGAACTGGCTGACCAGATCCTTCCAGTCGGCCGCGGTCAGGTCGGTATCCAGGTGGACGCCCCGCTGCTCCTTTTTCTGCTCCAACAGGTGCTCGAGGATGTCCTTGTCCATGCCCATGACCACATCGGAATACATCTGCACGAAGCGGCGGTAGGCGTCGTAGGCGAAGCGTTCGTCGCCGCTCTGGGCTATGATGCCCTGCACGGTGGTTTCGTTGAGGCCCAGGTTGAGGATGGTGTCCATCATGCCCGGCATGGAGGCGCGGGCGCCGGAACGGACGGATACGAGGAGGGGGTTGCGGGGATCGCCGAATCGCCTGCCCATCAGCTCTTCCACCTGCTTCAGGTTGGCGGCGACTTCAGAGGCCAGGGAGGCGGGGTATTGCTGGTTGTTTTTGTAATACTCGCCGCACACCTCGGTGGTGATGGTAAAGCCGGGGGGGACCGGCAGACCGATGCTGGTCATTTCGGCCAGGTTGGCTCCCTTACCCCCCAGCAGGTTTTTCATGTCGGCCCGGCCTTCCGCCTGGCCGTTGCCAAAGAAATACACAAACTTCTGCGCCATTGTGCTGCCTCCTCATGGATGGTAACGTTTTCAGGTTTACACAGGCTAAAAACGTTTATTCATAATAAAAATAATGAGTTAGAGGATTCACTATAGCGCAGAAATTTTAAAATTCAACAGGTATTCTGAAAACCGGATAATTTATTTCAGGTCCCAACTGTTGATGTCGGCGTTCTTGTCCTCGCCTCCCTTGACGCCGTCGGCGCCGTAGGAGGACAGGTCGTAATCCCCGTGTTCGCCGGGCGATACATAGATATAGTCGTTACCCCAACCGTCCTTGGGTACCTGTTTGCTCTCCAGGTAGCCCTCTGCCTTGTAGTTCTTGGGAATGACGCCTACGCTGGGCTTTGCCACCAGCGAATTCAATCCCTGTTCGGTGGTGGGATAGACGCCGTTGTCGAGTTTATAGAGCTTGAGCGCCGACTCCAGGTTCCTGATCTGTGTCTTGGTGGTCTGGATCTTGGCGTCATCGGTGCGGCCCAGGATCTTCGGGCCCACCAGGGCGGCCAGGAGTGCTAGGATGACGATAACCACCATGATCTCGATCAGGGTGAAGCCGCGTTTATTGTTGAGTTGTTGCATGTTATGTATCCTCCATCTGGATGTGATGATGTCTAACCTTATAAATTTACATGAATGTTCGGAAATGGACAAGGACTTTCGGCGTGTAACGCGCGGTGTATCCCAAATGCACCATTGCCTGCCTCAATTGCGGCACTCTCCGTTACCGCGCGCTGGCGGCTCAGTGTGATTAAACCCGGTTTTTTGCGATATTATGGCTTGACTTGTTGTTGGCACGCGTTATGATTACGCTTTCATTGTGGCTGCACAGCAACGAAACTTGCGAAACCCGTGGCGTAGGCCTTGCCATGAAATATGCGCCGAACAGGCGACAAAACAAAGGAGATGAACAGATGAAAAAGACCGCTATTGCTCTGCTTGCCCTCGTTGCTTTTGCCGGAACCGCCCTGGCTGCCGGACCTGAAACGATCACGTTGCCGGCAAAAAATGGTAATGTAACGTTCGCCCACAAGAAACACCAGGAGATGCTGAAGGACTGCAAGAAGTGCCACGAGAAGGGCCCTGGCAAGATCGCGGACCTGGGCAAGGACTGGGCGCATGGCACCTGCAAGAAGTGCCACGAAACTGGCGGCAAAGGTCCCGTGAAGTGCGGCGAATGCCACAAGAAGTAAGCGCCTAGGAAATCTTTGTTGACAACAAAGGGGTGACGCAATCGCGTCACCCCTTTGTTATTGTCCTGCTATCGCATAACCCGTTCCCCGCTGCTCTATGAACCCCTCCCGTTCCAACGTTGCCAGGTTTCTCGCCAGTGCTGCCGGCTCTGTGCCGAGTCGGTGTGCCAGCCCGTTCAACTCCATACCCGGTGTCACCATGATCGCCCGCAGCATGCGGCTGCGCAGCTCGCGGTTGGACCCTTTGAAAGGGGACTGCCGGCTGTGGTGGGCGCTGCGGCGGCTGGGGTTGGGATGCTGCTGCTTGAGCAGCACCCCGTAGTC
>DATBXI010000305.1:0-2166 GCA_036514355.1 Desulfuromonadaceae bacterium | reverse complement strand
TCCAACCCGAATTCCATGCAGGTCTGGTAGATATTGGGGAAGCGGCTGCGCACGAAATCCGCCGGTTCGTGGGTGATGTCCAGGTAGACGCAGTCGTCGCCGCTGGTCTTCATCTCGTTGTCGATGGCGCGGGCCACGATGTCACGTGGTGCCAAGTCCCTCAGCTTATGGTACTTCTCCATGAATGCCGTACCATCCCGGCGCCGCAGGATGGCACCCTCGCCGCGCACCGCCTCGGAGATCAGGAACGACTTGGCAAGCGGGTGGAACAGGGTGGTGGGGTGGAACTGCATGAATTCCATGTTGGCGATGGTGGCGCCTGCCCGGTAGGCCATGGCAACACCGTCCCCCGAGGCCACGTCCGGATTGCAGGTGTAGAGATAGACCTTGCCGGCGCCGCCGCTGGCCAGCAGGGTGATCTTGGATGAGAAGGTCAGTACCCGGCCGCTGGCGATGTCCAGTGCATAGGCGCCCAGGCAGCGGTTGGGCTCCACGGGACGGCGCTCGATCTTGGCGGCCGTGATCAGATCGATGGCTATGTGATGCTCGTAGACCTGTATGTTGGGGTGCTGACGGACCGCTTCCACCAGGGCGCGCTCGATCTCCCGACCGGTAATGTCCTCGGCGTGCAGGATGCGGCGGGCGCTGTGTCCCCCCTCCCGCGTCAGGTCGTAGTCTTCCCCTTTTGTAGTGAACTTGACCCCCCATTCGATAAGGTTGCGGATGGTCTGGGGCCCTTCCTCGACCACCATCCGGACCACTGCCTCGTGACAAATGCCGGCACCGGCCACAAGGGTGTCTTCCACATGGGCATCAAAAGAGTCCTCGGAGGAAAATACCGAGGCAATGCCGCCCTGGGCGTACTTGGTGGCGGATTCGGAGATGTCACGTTTGGTAACGATGGCCACGCTGCCATGGTTGGCTGCCTGAAGGGCATAGGAGAGACCGGCAATGCCGCTGCCGATAACCAGAATATCGCTTTCAATACGCATGCGGGGACGACCCTTTCGTAACATGGTAGGTATGGGGGTGAAATTATTGGCCTCTGTATCCTGTTTTGTCAAGTGAAGAGGGCGTATTCCCGTGAAAAAGTAACATTTGTTTACACATGCCAGTAGGCGCGGTGTAAAAAAAAACGACAGTTTACTTGAAAATATCCCGACCTTGGTGTAAGTTAATCTTACAAATCGCCACATCAGGGATGTGCAGAACGTGGCGAACATGCTCTGGAGGCGGAGTTTGCGGCGTGTGGGGCTGTTTGGCCTGTTTTTTGCTGAAACATGGAGATCAATGATCACATGGTGCAGCCATCAAACATGGTCAATCCACGAAGGTGGAGGCACACGGGGAGGACGCAAATGAATCTGGAATACCAGGGTCTGGGACCGGATGAACGGATGCTGCTCAGTCAACTCTTCCGTGAAATGGGAAAGGAAGAACGGGGTGCACCGGAAATAGAAATGCAGGACCGTCGTGGAGTCCATCACGGCGCAAAGTCGAGCTTTTCGTTTTCGACGGGTGGATTTCGGGGCACCCGCACGGAAAAGGCACCCAGAATATATTCATCAGCATTGTAAACCGGATGTAAGTGGCGCGCCCGGAGAGATTCGAACTCCCGACAACCTGGTTCGAAGCCAGGGACTCTATCCAGCTGAGCTACGGGCGCGGAGGAGGTCAACGGCCATTGCGGATGGATGATTGTGATGGTGGAAAGGATTGTACATGAACAGTGGTATGTTTGTGTAACAAATATTTGCTCCGCCGGATGATACCCGGTGAAACACGTGCCATGGCCCACGGATGTACGGGGTAATGGAGCGGCATGGCAGCCGGCCCGGTTAGGGGACAAAGCCGGGATACATCATTGAATCGTCGAGGTGTCACACCATGAGTTCTTCAAACTCCTTGCCCATTCTTCTCGTGGATGATGAAGCATCCATTCTGAAAGCATCGTCTCTGATGCTGCAAAACAAAGGATTCGACAACATCATTACCGAGCAGGACAGCAGTAAGGTCATGCGGTTGCTCGCATCGCACCCCGTTGCGGTTGCGATCATCGATCTGCACATGCCGGCCATGTCGGGGCGGGAATTGCTGTCCCAGATCGCCACAACCTATCCGGACGTGGTTGTCATCATACAGACCGCTCTCGACGAAACCCAGTCG
>DATBXI010000304.1:0-3620 GCA_036514355.1 Desulfuromonadaceae bacterium | reverse complement strand
CGTCAACACCCCTGATTCGTCCTGCAATCAATGCCACACAGCTACTGTGCAGAGCTGGCTGGCAAGTGGTCACCTGCAGCCATTGTACAGCGGCATCAAGGAGACCGTGGCCTCCGGCGGGCATTATAACGCCACCTCCTGCGCGGTCTGCCACACAGTGGGCTATGCCCAGTACAGGACCGCCACCAATGCCAACGGTTTCAGCGATGTCGCGGCAGCCGAAGGCGGGCTGAAATTCACCCAGGGCGATCCCGACCCCGCGACCAGCCTGTGGGGGACCAATCCCAAGGCATCGAAACTCATCGGCATCCAGTGCGAAAACTGCCATGGGCCGCAGAATAGTGCTGGTCACATGGTATCCGGTTCGCTCTCCGATCTGGGGACTCTGACCGTACCCGTCGGTAACTCCCGCGTCAGCTATGCCTCCGAAGTCTGTGCCTCCTGCCACGGCAGGGCCATGAACCACGCCCGCTACCAGCAATGGGTACTGGGTGCGGGCCCGGGCAAATTCAGCCACGGCAATCATGCAACCTATACGTTCAACGCAGATGAAACTACCGGTGCCCTGGGCAACTGCCAGGCCTGCCACAGCGCCCAGGGTTTCGCGGCCTGGAGAAAAACGCTGCCGAACAGCCCGGCGTATGCCAACACCGCCGTCCCTGGTCTTACGGTAAGCAACGCCCAGCCGATCACCTGCGTTGCCTGCCATGACCCGCACAACGAAGGGGATGCGGATATGGTCGAAGCCGGCAATCTGACCAAGGTAGGAGCAACCGAAGGCAGCACCTATGTTCTCCCCGGCGGCTTCCAGGCCAACGGCGTCGGCAAGGGTGCGCTCTGCATCACCTGCCACAACAGCCGCACCGGCATGATTACCGCAGCCCCCTATTCCAGCACTGCACCGGGTTACAACCTGCATGAGGACGGCACTACGTGGGCAGCTTTTGCCACCCCCACCAGTTACAGCGCCCCCCACGAAGCCTGCCAGGGCGACGTACTGATGGGCCGCAATGCCTACTGGCTGGGTGCCGACAAATACAACAGCACCAGCACCCGCTCCAAGCACTCCTATATCACCGACACCTGCGTCACCTGCCACATGGACCTGACCGACCCCAGCCCGTATGGCGCGGCAGGCCAGAAACGCCATGACTTCGTGGCCACCCTCGACATCTGCAACACGTGCCACACGGCCTACAGCGGCGAAGCGGTGCAAACGGCCTTTGACGCACAATTGAAAATAGTCAAGCAGGCGGTTGGCCAAGCCATCCTGAGACTCAAGTACAACGACAGCATTCCCGCCGGCACCACCGCAGTGCTCGTTGCCAACCGCCAGGGCCAGATCGACGTCACCACCAGCGGCGTCACCCGCAGGTGGTTCATCAGCACAAGAGCCAACAATGACGCCTTCCTGACCGACCCCAACAACAACGGCGCGCTGGTACAGGGTTGTGCGGGAACCGCCACCCTTGCCAGCTGCACCGGCTACCTGGCGGGTGTCGCCACTCCCACGGCAACCACATTGGCTCTCACCGGCAGCAATGTCGCCATCAGCTCCACCGGCGTCAATGCGGTCATCGCCAAGGCACTCTGGAACACGGTCCTGGTGCAGGATGACGCCAGCCGCGGGATTCACAACCCGAGCTTCACTGCCAACGTGATGGGCCAGAGCGTCAGCCATGTCATGAACTTTACACCCTGATCATTGCAGTCATTCCGGCGGGCCCGAGCGGCCCGCCGGCCCTTTGTGCCTGAACGGCTCACCATGTCATCAAAGGAAGGAACTGGCATGCTCACCCATCGAAACCGTATTGCACTGCTCGCTGTCATGCTCATCTGCTCCGCCGGCTGTACGGATCAGTCCCAACAGGCATCTGCCACCAACGGCATCAAGCAGCCCAGGATACTGGCCAGGGTCAACGGCGTTCCCATTACCGAGGCGGATCTGGCCTTTCAATTGCGCAAGGCCCATGGCGTTGCTTCAGACCCCGAGAACAGACGGCGTGACCTGGAGCAGGTCATCAAGGAAGAACTCATGTACCAACAGGGCCTCAAGCTGGGAATCGACAAGGAACCGAGCTACCAGGTGCTGGTGACCCAATTGGAAAGCCAACTGGCCAATACAAAACGGCTCGAGTTGACCCGGCGTGTGTTCAACAACCAGATCGCGTCCAAGGTAAACATCGGCGATCAGGAGGTGAAGGAGTACTATGCCCGAAACCAGGACAAGATCACCACCGACCTGCACCTGGGCATGCTCACCTTCAGCAGCAGGGATGCGGCAGACGCAGCCTTGAAGAAGATCAGAAGCGGTGCTTCGTTCGAGTCCGTGGCTGACGAAACGGGCGGGGCAACCAAGACGGGCATTCCCGGCGCCAGGAAACCGTGGGACATGGGGTACGCCACCTGGGAACAGATCCCCATCGATTTCGTCGATGCGGTCTACCAATTGAAGCCGGGCCAGGTGAGCGACATCGTAACCATGAAACAGACCGGCTTCTACATTTTCAAGCTGTTCGAGGCCCGCAAGAATCCCAAGGCCGACCTCAACGGCATGTCGGCCGTCATCATGAACCGTTTCAGGGATCGGAAGATCTCGGAGGAGTATGAGAACTACGAGAAACAGCTGATGAAGGGGGGCCAAATAGAACGGTACAACTAGCAGGGACGGAGGTTGTCCTTGTCCTGATCCTGATTACAGCCAGAACAGCTTGAGCCGGAGACTCGTCTCCGGCTCATTTTTTTCGGGTACTGCTGCACACTCGCGAACGACAGCAAACAGCCGTTGAAGGGGATACGGCGACCGGATGAGCCGGCTACCGCCGCCTGACCCGCGGGTCCAGGGCATCACGCACCCCCTCCCCCAGCAGGTTGTAGGCCAGGACCGTCACCAGGATGGCCAGGCCGGGAAAGAGCGACAGCCACCAGGCGAACTCGATGTAATCCTTGCCCGAGGTCAGGATGTTGCCCCAACTGGGTGTGGGGGGTTGGACCCCGATGCCGAGGAACGACAGGGCAGATTCGGTCAGAATGGCTCCGGCAATCCCCAGGGTGGCGGCCACCAGGGCGGGAGAGACGGCGTTGGGCAGGATGTGGCGGAAGATGAGCCGCGGGTCTGAGCAGCCGATGCAGCGGGCCGCCAGGATGTAGTCCATCTCCCGGATGGAGAGGGTCTCGGCCCGCACCAGCCGGGCGACCCCCATCCAGCCGGTCAGGCCGATGATGATCATGATGTACCAGATGGAAGGGCGCAGGAAGGTGATCACCGCCAGGATCAGGAAAAAGGCCGGAAAGCAGAACATGATGTCCACCACCCGCATCAGCAGGCTGTCGAGCCAGCCGCCGTAGAATCCCGCCAGCAGGCCGACCAGAGTGCCGATGAGCACCGCGATGCCGGCAGCCACAAATCCCACCAGGAGCGAAATCCGCGCCCCGTAGACCACCCGGCTGAACACGTCCCGCCCCAGGTCATCGGTGCCGAACCAGTGCCTGAGCGAAGGCGGGTCCAGCACCTCCCAGGCATGGATTTCGTTGGGGCTGAACGGCACGATTAGTGGCGCGGCCAGGGCGAGCACCAGGAGCAGCAGCACCACCACGGCGCCGGCAGCGGCAAAGCGGTT
>DATBXI010000303.1:0-7541 GCA_036514355.1 Desulfuromonadaceae bacterium | reverse complement strand
CGGGTGGTGTCGCGCCCGCCACACGGCTGATCTCCATGCAGGTGGACACCCCGCCCATGCGGGGCATGACCAGGTCGGAGATGACGGCATCGGGGGTGCACTCCAGAAAGGTCTTGACCCCCTCGATGCCGTCGTTGGCCGATATGACGGTGAAGCCGTTCTCGATGAAGGTGTCGGAGAGCACCTTCAGAAAAAACGGGTCGTCGTCGATGATGAGAATGGTCCCGCGTGATTCGCCCATAACGCTCTCGCCAGCAAGATGCGACGCATCCTACACTATTTCCGTTGTAAATGAAATGGGGGATGTGGCCCGCTGATCAGGTGCAGGCCGGGAATTCGAGCCTGAAAACGGTCCCCTCCGGCGAGGTCTTGCCCACCGTGACGGTTCCCTCGTAGATGCGGGCGATCCGCTGGACCACCGGCAGCCCCATGCCGGTGCCGCGGGCCTTGGTGGTGAAAAACGGCTCAAAGATGTTCGGCAGGGCGTCCGCCGGGATCCCTCTGCCGCTGTCCCCCACCATGACCACGACCTTGCCGTTCTCGGCGCCGATCTCAACCTCCAGCCGTCCGCCGTCGGGCATCTCGTCCAGGGCATTCAGAAACAGGTTGGTAAAGATCTGTTCCAGTTCGGCCGGGTCGGCCTTGATGGGAGGCGGCACGACGCCGTAGCGCCGTTCCACCCGGACCTTACCCGCCTCTATCTGGGGCAGAAAGATATCCAGGGCATTGTCGATGACCTGGTCGATCCGTACGTCGCTGGAAATGGTGCGGGTGCGTTGCGAGACGTCCAGCAATTTGCGGATGATGGAGTCGATGCGGTCGATCTCCTTGAGGATCTTTCCCAGATAGTCCAGCTTTTCCGGATCCTCAGTGCTCTGGCGCATGAGCTGAACGAACAGGGAGATGGAATTGAGCGGATTGCGGATCTCGTGGGCCATGCCGGCCGAGAGATATCCCAGCGCCGCCAGTTTTTCCGATTGGGCGATCTCCGACTGAGCCTTCTGGAGCGCTTCGGTCTTTTCCCGCACCCGCTTCTGCAGGTCCTGGTTCCACTTGTCGATCTCCTGGAGCAGCCGCTCGTGCTCTTTCAGGAGCGCCTTGTTGTGGAGCTCTATCTCCCGGATGCGCAGGACGTTGTCGAGACGCTCCATCAGGTCCCGATTGTTGAACGGCTTGAGGATGTACTCGGAGGCGCCGCTCTTCATCAGCTCGACGGCGATTTCCTCGTTGCCCTTGCCGGTGAATATCACCACATAGGTGGCCGGGAAACGCGCCCGGATCTCGCGCAGGGCGGAGAGCCCGTCCATTTCGGGCATGCTGTAGTCGAGCAGGACCAATTCGGGATTCTGGGCGGCGACGATCTCCATGCCGTCCCGGGCGGTGTAGGCCTTGAGAACCCGATAGCCCCCCTTGGGCAGGATCAGGGCGAGCAGTTCGAGGATATTCCGGTCGTCGTCGATGACGACGACCGTGGCCTTTATGTCGGGAGAATCCTTCCGTTCATGCATGGGCGATCCCGTTGCGGCGGGAAGTGATGCGGGGCACAGCCTGCCTATTGGTCAGCTGGCAGGCGGATGGTCAGAACGGGGCACGAGGCGCTGCGCACGACCCGCTCAGCGGTACTGCCGAAGATCAGATGGTCGAGACCGGTACGGCCGTGGGTTCCCACCACGATCAGTGAGGCGCCGATCTCTTCGGCTTTCCTGATGATCTCTTCGTAGGGGATGCCGCTGACGATCACGGTCTGGTACTTGGTGAAATCGCCCAAACGGGCGCTGCAGAATTTCTCCATCATGGTGCGGGCGCCCTCCTCGATCTCCTGCTCCAGCTGTTCGAAGGAGATGTGGGGCACGTAGAATCCGCGCAGATCGACCGGCTCGTTGATGACATGCATGATCGTCAGTTCCCCGTCGAACTGCTTTGCCAGGGTCAGGGCGTAGTCAAAGGCATACTCGGAGTTCTCCGAAAAATCGAGGGCGGTCAGTATCTTTGCGAACGGCTTCATGTGGGCATCTCCTCCGGGGATCTAGAGTCACGCGTCCTTGAATATCTTGGTGATGATCTTCTTCAGGTCGTCGACCTTGAGCGGTTTGTTGATATACTCGAACGCACCCAGGTTCATGGCCTCGATGTACGATTCCACCTCACCATAGGCGGTGATCATGATGACGGTGCTGGCAGGATGGGTGCGGTTCAGCTCCCGCAGGAACGTCAGGCCGTTCATCTCCGGCATGTTGATGTCGGTGATGATCAGCTCCACCTCCCTGCCGCGCAGATAATCCAGCGCCTCGTACCCGTTGCAGGCCGACGCCACCTCGTATCCCTCCCTGGCGAGTATCTTGGACAGGGCAATACGGGCGTTTTCCTCATCATCCACCACCAATATGCGCCTCAGCTGCTCTGTCACGTCGTGCTCCCTGCGATACACATGTATACGGTTATACTAGCACGGAGCAGAGGGCTGTCAAGGCGCCACGGGCGTTTTCGCCGCACTCCTGGATGAAGCCACTTTCTGACGCAGTTTGATGGCGGAAAGGATCAGGTTGGCGATGATCGAGACAAAATAGATCTCATCATCGGGGAAGCTTCGCATGGAGGTGGTCTGCAGGTTTATGACCCCGTAAATATCCTTCTTGTCGGTGATGGGGAAGGAGAGCATGGAGTTGTACTTCTCCTCGTTCAGCTCGGGGAATACCTTGTAGCGCGGGTCCTGGGAGGCCCGCGAGAGATTCAGGGGCTGCATCTCCCTGGCCACGGTGCCGGTGATCCCCTCGCCGATCTTGAGGCGGATCGTGCCGATCTTTTCCTGTTCAAAGCCATGGGTGGCCTTCAGTACCAGTTCCGTATCCTCCAGCAGGTAGATGTTGCAGACACTGGCGTTGAGCTGCACCGCCAGCTTCTCGGCCACGGAACTGAGCACATCGGCGAGTTCGAAATCAGAGGAGACCAGCATGCTGATCTCTTCCAGGGAGATGATCTCCATGTGTTCACGGTTGGCCCGCTGCATGGTCAGCACCATCTTCCCCTTCTCGCTCTCCACGTAGGGGGTGAAACGGGCCGTGTGGTAGAACGGATTGACGGTCTTGACCTTTTCCGTGACGGTGCGGTAATCGGAAAAACCGCAAGGGCAGGTCATCTTAACCCGGTAGTTGTCGATGCGCTGGCTGTTCATGACCCTGCCGCACTTGCGGCAACGTGCTGCTATCTGCATGGAGACACTCCTTGAATCGGGGACTGGGAATTGGGGACCGGGGATTGGTGACCGCTTTTACCAGTCCCCAGTCCCTGGTTTTTACTGTTTGACGCCGTCAGCACCGAGCACCACGTAGGCCGGTGTTCCGGCGGGTCCGAACGGCTTGAGCGGTTTGCCGTTCAGTTCGGCCTCGATGCCGCCGGCGTTGGAAAGATCCAGGGTAATGGTCTTCTCCGCCTTCCATTCGATGAAGTCGCCAACGGTCAAGTCGTAATTCTGAACCGCCCCTCCATCGATGGTGACGGCGAGCGTGCCGTTCTGGACGACCTTCATCCTGACGATGAAGCCCTTGCCCGTCTCGGGTGGCGGCTTCTGGACCGTGGCACGCTCGACCGGGGCCGTTTCCGTCTTGGCCGGCTCCGTGGGCGGGCTGTCCGGTTTGGGCCGTTGTTCGGTTGTGGCGGGGCGGGCGCTCGACAGCGCCGGCTGAACCGCCGGCGCCGTTGCCGGCGCAGCAGGCTTGGGAGGCGCCTGTTGCCGCGACGGCGTAGAGGAACGATTGAGGAACGTGGCGGTTGCCAGCAGCATGATCAGCAGAACTACTGGCAGGACGAGCTTTTGCCAGGCGAAGCGCCGACGCACCGGCTCGCTGCCCGCATCACCGGCCGCAGCTTGCGTGGGGGCGCCGGCGGGGAGATACTGTTTTTCACAGATCCGGATGATGTCGTCGGAATTGAGGCCGAGATAGGTGGCGTAGATGCGCAGAAACCCCTTCAGGTAAGCCAGGCTGGGGAACTCCTTGATCTTGTCACTCTCAAGCGCCTTGAGATAGTTTATCCCGATCTTGGTCGCCTCGGCGGCCTCTTCCAGGGAAATGCCATGGTACTCGCGGCATCGCCTGAGGATGGCCCCCATGGAGTTGGTGGGAACGTCCGCCTTGTGCGTGACTGTCTCGGGCAAAACCGTCCTCGCTGCGTTAAAGTAGTTCCAGGTATCCCCGCGCCGAGCGCCCCAGATCGGAATCCGGGACGATGCGGAGCACTTCCTTGAAGGCGGACCTGGCGGCCTCCGGATTATTCAACTTGAGGTATGCCAGGCCGAGATGATAATAGGCCGCGGCATAGTCCCTGTAGATCTCCAGCGCCTTGCGGTATTCGCCAATGGCCTGCTCGGGCTTGTCCATGGCAAACCAGACCCGGCCGAGGGACAGGTGAATCACCGGGTTGCGCGGATTGGCGCTTTCCACGGCCCGCAGCTCCTTCATGGCCTCCGGATACGCCCCCTTGCCCAAGTAGGCCAGCCCCAGGTTGATGGCTGCATTCTCGCTGTTCTCGTAGAACAGGTCATCCTTGACGATCCGGAACTGCTGGATCGCCATGTCCCAGTGCTTCAGTTCCATGGCGGCCACGCCCAGATCGTTGCGGGCCACGGAGTAGTTCGGCTGGAGAACGATGGCGCGCTGGAACTTCTGTTCCGCCAGGTCGGGGCGCTTTTTCCCCATGTAGGCCATCCCCAGGTTGTAGAGCACGTCCGGGTTGTCGGAATCGAGCTTCTCGGCCTCGGTCAACTCCACCAGAGCGCCGGTATAGTTGCGCTCGGCAAGGTAGGAGAGCCCCATCTGGTAATGGTAGGAGGCGGGATTGCTCTTCGCCCCCTGTTGGTCGCGCCCCGTGGCGCAGCCGCACACCAGCACTGTGGCGAGCAGGAGCGAAATGTGAAACCTGGGTACTGTCATGGAGTTCCCGTACGGTAAATCTAATTAAAACGGGTTGACGCTAGCAAATCCTGCCCGGGTTGTCAATAAATCGCAGGACTAGGCCGAAAGCGGCACGATGTCGCGGAAGTTGGTCAATGCCTTGAAACTCTTGTAGCGGGCCTCGATCTCCCGGTACTCCAGGCGTTTCATGCGTTCCAAGCTGAACGCCTCCACGTTGAATGACGCCATCACCGAGCCGAAAACGATGGCCTGGCGAACACCCTCCTCGGAGAGGTCGCCCGTGTTGGCCAGGTACCCCATGAACCCGCCGGCAAAGGTGTCGCCCGCACCGGTGGGGTCGAAGACCTCCTCCAGCGGATAGGCCGGGGCGGCAAAGACGGAGTCGGCGGTGAACATCAGCACGCCGTACTCGCCCCGCTTGACCACCAGCCGCTTGCACCCCAGCTCGATGATCCGGCGGGCCGCCTTGACCAGGTTGGCTTCACCGGTGAACTGGCGCGCCTCCCCTTCGTTGATCACCACGATGTCCACCTTTTGCAGCACCCGTTTCAGGGCCTCGGGCTTGGAGGCGATCCAGAAGTTCATGGTGTCGCAGGCCACCAGCTTCGGCGCCCGCACCTGCTCCAGCACCTCCATCTGCAGGTCCGGGTCGATATTGGCCAGGAAGAGGTACTCGGCGTCGCGGTAGGCGTCGGGCAGGTCGGGACGGAACTCCGTCAGCACGTTCAGCTGGGTATCCAGGGTCTGGGCCTCGTTCAGATCATAGCCGTATCGGCCGGTCCAGTGAAAGGTCTTGCCGGCGATGCGCTGGAGCCCGTCGGTGTTGATGTCACGCGATTGCAGGAACCGGACGTGCTCCTCGGGGAAATCCTCCCCCACCACCGCCACCAGGGAGACATCGGTGAAAAAGCTGGCCGAGGTGGAAAAATAGGTGGCCGACCCCCCCAGAACGTTCTCTCCCCTGCCAAAGGGGGTTTCCACCGTGTCGAACGCCACGGTGCCGACAACAACGATACCCATAAACATCTCCTTTTGAAATCTGCCACAGAGGCACGAAGACGCAGAGAAACCACAGAGAACATCGACATCAGGGGGGACCTGATTACCCGAAATACATTGTATGTGAGATGTTCTCTGTGCCTCTGTGTCTCAGTGGCAAGAATGAATTACAAATACTTCCCCACGATGGGCGCCAGCCGCTCCTTCGTCTCCGCCGGGATGACCGACCGGTCGGTGATCACGGCGTGCTGCATGGCGCTGCCGCAGGCGCAGGTCCGCTCCGCATCGATGTCGGACACGGCCCGGCGGATGATGCTCTTGGCCATGGCCACGTTCTGGTGGATGATCCGGATGATCGCCTCCACGGTCACGTCGTCGTGGTGCTCGTGCCAGCAATCGTAATCAGTGGAAAGGGCTATGATGCCGTAGCAGATCTCGGCCTCGCGGGCCAGCTTGGCCTCGGTCAGGTTGGTCATGCCGATCACCGCCGCCTCCAGGCCGCGGTACATGAACGATTCGGCCCTGGTGGAGAAGGCCGGACCCTCCATGCAGACGTAGGTCCCTCCCTTGTGGACCGTGGCACCCGCCTTGAGCGCTGCATGGTGGAGGGTTTCGGACAGGGGGTGGCAGACCGGGTCGGCAAAGCCGGCGTGGGCCACGATGCCGTTCCCGAAGAAGGTGTCCCGGCGGATACCCTTGGTGCGGTCGATGAATTGGTCCGGGATGACGATGTGGCCCGGCTCGATGGCCTCCTTCAGGCTCCCCACCGCCGAAACGGAGATGATCCGCTCCACCCCCAGTCGCTTCATGCCGTAGATATTGGCGCAGTAGTTGACCTCGGAGGGCAGCAGGCGATGGCCGCGACCGTGGCGGGGAAGAAACACCATGGCCACGCCGTTCAGCACGCCGGTGACGTATTCGTCCGACGGCTCGCCAAAGGGGGTTTCCACACGCACCCGCCGGATATCCTCCAGCCCCTCCATTTCGTAGAGTCCACTGCCGCCGATGACACCGATTACGCTCATGCCCGTTTGTTCCTTTCACGCCCCTGTCCGGCAGGGGAAAAAACACCGCTGACTTTACGAGTTTTGCTCGCAAAGTTCAACTGGTATTTTCCCCGCACCCCCGCGGAAAAGCGGCCTTCACCACGCCCCGGTGTGCTGCTGTAAAATTAGGGCTTGCTTTTCTGCGCGAACCGCTCTATTGTTGCCGCTAACTGTCACACGAAACGACGGCATGGTGTCCGTCGTTTTTCTTTTGATCATCGCATTGCCCTCCTGCAGCTTCAATCTCTTATTGAAACAGAGCAGACCGTTTGGCAGGCGAAGATTACGCAGCTTGCCCATACGTGTCTCGTTGTCCAGTCCAGGGATCATCAGGTTGATCCCGCGGCCCGTGTGTGCGTTTACCCCGACACCGACTACAAAGGAACCATTCAATGACGTTTGCAGAACTGAACCTCAACCCGGCCATTCTCAAGGCGCTGACCGCCTGTGGCTACTCCGCTCCCACCCCGATCCAGGCGCAGGCCATCCCGCTGGTCATGGCCGGTCACGACCTGATCGCCACGGCCCAAACCGGAACCGGCAAGACGGCAGCCTTTGTCCTGCCGGCCCTTGAGCGCCTGGCCAC
>DATBXI010000302.1:0-4854 GCA_036514355.1 Desulfuromonadaceae bacterium | reverse complement strand
CCCCCTGCTGGCAGCACAGGGGGCACGGGTGATTCTGGAGTTACAGCCGCCCCTCGTTGCACTTCTGGCATCGATCACAGGTGTTGAACGGGTCATTGCGAAATCGGGCATCCCGCCCCACACGGATTTTCACGTCCCGCTCCTCAGTCTGCCGCATCTTTTCAGGACAACTCTCACAACCATCCCGGTGGAGGTCCCGTATCTCGCCCCCCCCAAAGACCTCGTGGAGCGTTGGCGTGCAAAACTCGCGGGGGCGTCGGCTGTTCGGCGCATCGGCCTTGTCTGGGCCGGGAAACCGAAGCCGTACCCCAACCGCTCCTGCCCGGCCGAGTATCTGGCTCCCCTGTTCGGCCTCGACGGTATCCGCTTCTATTCGCTGCAAATCGGGGAACGGGACCGGTTGCCGCTCCCTCCGGAATTGGCCGCGCAGGTGGTCGACCTGACGGGCGGGATCACGGATTTTGCCGATACCGCTGCCCTGATCGTCAACCTCGATCTCGTCATCACCATCGATACCGCGGTGGCCCACTTGGCGGGCGCCCTCGGCACACCGGTCTGGGTGATTCTTCCCAAGCTGGCGGATTGGCGCTGGCTGGAGGGGCGCGACGATTCCCCCTGGTATCCGTCCATGCGTCTGTTCCGTCAGGAACAGTCGGGCGACTGGCCGTCCGCGGTGGCGGCGGTGGCCCGAGCGCTTCAGGAGTGGCCGGCGGATGGAGCTGCTGCGCCGGACGATGCAGAATCCATATTTCAGGCCGCCATGGCCTATTTGGCGCAGGATGCCTTCGATGATGCCATATTCCAGTTCCGCAAGCTTACCATGCTGGTGCCGGACGACCCGGCTGTCTGGTTCAACCTGGGCCGCGCCTATCTGGGCAAAGGAAATAATGCCGATGCGGAACAGTGCTTCCGGCAGGTGCTCCTGTTGAAACCGGACAGTCCCGATGCCTGGTTGCGGCTGGGACGCCTCTGCAGGGAACGAAGGGCTTTTGAAGAGGCTGCGACGTATCTGCGGAAGGCACATGAACTCGTACCAAACTCGATCGATATCCTGTTTGAACTCGGGTCGGCCCTGATACCATTGGAAAAAACGACCGATGCGTTCGATTGTTGCCGGAAGATCCTCGCCATCAGGCCCGGCTGCGTGGAAGCCTACTATAACATGGGGTATCTTCAGCTTCGCAGCGGCGATTACTTGGCCGGCTTTGCCAATTTCGAAGCCCGGCTCGGCATGGAAACACTCCAAATAGACCTGCGCACGTATCCTCAGCCGCGCTGGGATGGCTCTCCACTGGAAGGAAGAAGTATCCTCGTGTACGGAGAGCAGGGGATGGGGGATGCCATCCAGTTTTCCCGTTATCTCCCCTTGGTGGCGGAACGGGGCGGAAAGATCATCTTTGAGGTCGATGGGCCGTTGGTCCCGTTGTTCAGCAACTCTTTTGCCGGCGTGGCGCAGGTTGTGCCGAAGTCGGCGACGCCGCCCATGACGGACGTCTACATCCAGTCGCTCAGTCTTCCGTACATCTTCCGCACAACCATCGAGACCGTGCCGGATCGCATCCCCTACCTCGTAGCCGACGCATCAAAGGCGTCGGTGTGGCAACGGAAGCTGGCAGGTGATCAGGCGTTTCGTGTCGGTTTGGTCTGGCGCGGGAACCCGCTCAACCCGCTGGACCGGGATCGATCCACCTCCCTGCAGACATTCCTGCCGCTTGCCGATATTGCAGGGATCAGCCTGTACAGCCTCCAGGTGGGACCTGCGGCTGACGAGGTCTTGTCTTTGCCTGAACGCATGGGAATCACGGACTTCACCGCCGGATTACATGACCTCTCCGATACCGCTGCCCTGATCGCCAACCTTGACCTTGTCATCGGCATCGATACCGCCGTGGTCCACCTGGCCGGTGCTCTCGGCAAGCCGGCCTGGTTACTTTTGGCTGCCGTACCGGATTGGCGCTGGCTTGTTGGGCGGGACGACTCTCCCTGGTATCCGACCATGCGGCTGTTTCGGCAGGAACAGCCGGGGGACTGGAACGGGGTGGTGGCTGCGGTGGCCCGGGCGCTTCGGGAGTGGCTGGCGGATGGGGCCGCTGCGCCAGGCGATGCTGAGTCCATATTTCAGGCAGCCATGGCCTATTTGGCGCAGGATGCCTGTGACGCCGCCATCTTCCAGTTCCGCAAGCTCCTCATGCTGGTGCCTGACGATCCGGCTGTCTGGTTCAACCTGGGGCGCGCCTACCTGGGCAAAGAGACTGTCATCAGGTGGGGTAATAATATCCAGATCCTGGGACGCGCCTACCTGAACAAAGAACATAGTGCGGATGCCGAGCAGTGCTTCCGGCAGGTGCTCCTGTTGAAACCGGACAGTCCGGACGCCCTGCTGAGGCTGGGACGCCTGTGCCGGGAAGAGCAAGCTGTTGAGGAGGCTGAAGAGTACCTACGGAAGGCATACGAACTCGTGCCCGCTTCGGTCGACATCATGCTTGAGCTCGGCACGGTCCTGATGCCTCAGGGAAAAAGAACAGAGGCATTCGAGCTGTATCGGAAGATCCTCGCCATAAAGCCGGATTGCAAAGAGGCCATCGCCAACGTGGCGTATCTGCAACTCAGCAGCGGCGATTATCTGTTCGGATTCGCCAACTTCGAGGTGAGGCTGGCCATCGAGGAGTTTCGAATCGATCCGCGCACCTATCCGCAACCCCGCTGGGACGGCGCCCCCCTCGGCGGGAAGAGCATCCTGGTGTACGGAGAGCAGGGGATGGGTGATGTCATCATGTTCGCCCGCTACCTGCCACACGTCGCCGAACGCGGCGGCAGGGTCATTTTGGAAGTCGATCGGTCGCTCACCCCCCTTTTCGCGTCGTTTCCCGGGGTGGCGCAGGTGGTCGAGAAGTCGGCGACGCCGCCATCAACGGATCTCTATATACAATTGTCCAGCCTCCCGCATATATTTCGTACAACCGTGGATTCCATCCCCAACAGCATCCCCTACCTCACTGCCGACCCATCAAAGGCGTCGGCGTGGCAACGGAAGCTGGCAGGTGATCAGGCGTTTCGTGTCGGTTTGGTCTGGCGCGGGAACCCGCTCAACCCGCTGGACCGGGATCGATCCACCTCTCTACAGACATTCCTGCCGCTTGCCGATATTGCAGGGGTCAGCCTGTACAGCCTCCAGGTGGGATCTGCGGCTGACGAGGTCCTGTCTTTGCCTGCAGGCATGGGAATCACGGACTTCACCGCCGGATTACATGACCTCTCCGATACCGCAGCCCTGATCGCCAACCTGGACCTGGTCATCGGCATCGATACCGCCGTGGTCCACTTGGCCGGCGCCCTCGGCAAGCCGGTGTGGGTCGTGTTGTCATTTGTCCCGTGCTGGCGATATATGCTCAATCGGGATAACTCGCCCTGGTATCCGACCATGCGGCTGTTCCGGCAGGAGCGTCCGGGAGAGTGGGGCAGGGCCGTGGAACGGGTCAAGAACGCATTGGAATTATTGCTTTGTGAAAGAACAGGCTGAACCGGACCATATGGATATCGAATCATCGTATCAACTCGGAGTGCGACTCAAGGAGCAGGGTGACCTTGGTGCAGCCGAACGCTGTTTTCGGAGCATCGTCGAATATGCCCCCGACCTGCCCGACCCGCGCCACAGCCTGGGGGTCGTGCTTCAGCTTCAGGAGCGATTGGCGGAGGCTATCGAGCAGTATCGGGCGGCCATCGCCCTTGATCCCTGCTTCGTCAAGGCCCACTACAACCTGGCAACGGCCCTGTGGCGCTCCGGTTCATGCCGGGAGGCCATTGCATTCACCCGCAGGACGCTGATCCTTGATCCATCCCATGGCGAGGCCCATTGGCTGCTCGGCATGCTGCTCCTCCTGACCGGCGATTTTCGCCAAGGGTGGGAGGAATACGACTGGCGCTGGAAGGTCGAGCGGTTCAACACCCGGAAACAGGACTTCGGCCTCCCCCAGTGGGACGGCTCCCCTTTGGCGGGCAGGACGCTCCTGGTATCCATGGAACAGGGGCGGGGGGACATGATCCAGTTCATCCGCTACGCGCCCCTGGTCGCTGCGGCGGGCGGGCGGGTCGTGGTCTGCGCCGTTCGGGAACTGGTCCCGCTGCTGGCGGCCATGGATGGGGTGAGCCAGGCGGTGGACCGCGAGGGGCCCTTGCCCGCATTTGACGTGCACATCCCGGTCCTCGACCTTCCCCGCGTTTTCGGCACGACAGTGGAGACGATTCCCAGCCAGGTTCCCTACCTGCGGCCGGACCCGGTCAAGGTCGCGAGGTGGCGGGGACTCCTGCCGGCCCATGGGCAGCTGCGCATCGGCCTGGTCTGGGCCGGCCAGGAAAAGCCCGACCCCTTCCGGTCCATACCCTTACGCGCGCATATCCCCCTGCTGTCTCATCCGCAGGTGGAGGTCTATTCGTTGCAGATCGGCAGAGGGGTGGAGGAGATGGCTGGACTTCCGGCGGAATGCACGATCATCGACCGCACGGACCGGATTGCCGACTTTGCCGATACCGCAGCCCTGATCGCCAATCTCGAC
Organism: Desulfuromonadaceae bacterium; assembly: GCA_036514355.1. Taxonomy (GTDB): domain Bacteria; phylum Desulfobacterota; class Desulfuromonadia; order Geobacterales; family Pseudopelobacteraceae; genus JACPFJ01. The sequence goes on along the minus strand of DATBXI010000302.1, from coordinate 301 downwards.
CTGGTCATCAGTATCGATACCGCCGTGGCCCATCTGGCAGGGGCCCTCGGCAAGCCGGTCTGGACGCTGCTGCCGTTCGTGCCGGACTGGCGCTGGCTGCTGGAACGCGACGATTGCCCCTGGTATCCGACCATGCGCCTCTTCCGCCAGACATCACCCGGTGACTGGGGTGGGGTCGTGGACCGGGTCATGGATGAGTTGGGGCGATTGCTCGGCCGCGCCGTTCATAAACGGCGCGGCATAGAGCTCTTGCAGGCCGGACAGGCCGAAGAGGCGGGACAGCTCTTTTCCGCGGCCATTG
>DATBXI010000301.1:0-5184 GCA_036514355.1 Desulfuromonadaceae bacterium | reverse complement strand
GAGTAGGGATTGGACCGGATCGTCGTTGCAGCAGGTGGAGATCGATAATCATGTTCGGCGGCAGGGGATACCCCCCCTCCAGGTCGGCGGGCGGGGAGGGGGTGGCTGTCGTGTTGCCGTAGGAATATTCGGCAACGGTATGGCGGCCATTGTCATCGAGCCAGATCAGGCGCTTGTTCTCGATCCCTGTTTCCTCGCCGGCAAGATAGTATTTTGCCGCCCGGTCCCGGCATTCAAGCGGGTCGTTGACGCTGATGATCGATTCCAGGCAGCGATCGATACGTCCGGCGCGCGCCATGATATCGCGTCTGGCCTGGGCAAGTTCCTGCTTCGAGGCCAGTTCGCCATACCCCATGCCTGCGGAGAAGGAGGTCCTGGCCCATCCACCGTCTATGGCCTCCGTGTCCCAGACAATCACGAACAATCCGGATGCGTGCCGTTCCACACGGACCCTGGCGCCGCATCCCGCCGGCGCCTTGCCGGACCATTTGTGCGTCCGGCTGATCTCCCTGAACACCTTGACGGCGCAGTCGGCCAAGTCGGTGATATCAGCTGCGGATGCCGGAATGGTTGAGAACATGAACAACGGCATGATCAACGCGATGATGTATCTCATGGCATCCTCCCTAACCGGCGCTCCGATGGACCGCCCTCACCGTGGACTTGTCGGCTACACTTATCAATAATGATAACCCCTGAATAGGCAGGAGTAAAGGAAAGCTCACACGAAAAGCCGGCAGACGCGTGACGGAGTGCAAGGAGTTATCCCTGCGGTCCGTTGTCTTTTCCGCCGCAGAGCGGACAGGGACGGAGCGACGGGGGCTGTTCCAGGCGGCATCGTTCCAGAAGGGCGTCGTCGTTGAACACATCCTTAGTCGGCCCATCAGCGGCGATGGTCCCCTCGTGCAGCACGATCACCCGTCCGCACAGCGCCGTAACAAGCTCCAGGTCGTGGGTGGCAATGATCTTGGTATGGCTGAAGCGCGCCAGCAGCTCGATCAACTGCCGCCGGGCGAACGGGTCGAGGCCGGTGGTGGGCTCGTCCATCACCAGGATATCCGGGGCCATGGCCATGACCGTGGCAATGGCAACGCGCCGCTTTTCGCCACCCGACAGGCGGTAGGGGGGCTTGCCCCGCAGGTGCAGGGCATCCACCGCCGTCAATGCCGCATCGACCCGCTGGGCGACCTCGTCCGGCGGGAAGCCCAGGTTGAGCGGGCCAAAGGCCACGTCCTCGGCCACGGTGGGCATGAAGAGCTGATCGTCCGGGTCCTGGAAGATCATGCCCACGGTGCGCCTGATCTCGGGCAGCGTCCCCTGGGTGACCGGGTAGTCGCCGACCCGCACGGCCCCCTCGGTCGGCGCGAGGCAGCCGTTCAGGTGCAGCAGCAGGGTCGATTTCCCGGCCCCGTTGGCGCCGATCACCGCCACCGCCTCGCCGTGGTGGATGCTGAAGGAGACCTCCCGCAGGGCGCGGGTGCCGTCGGGATAGGTGAATGAAAGGCGATCCGCCGCAACGATGTGATGGCTCATGAAAATATCCCTCTGATGCACTCTTCCAGAATCAGGGATACGTTCCACACCCTGAGGATCAGGAAGCAGGCGATCCATCCCGCAACAAACCGGAACTCCCGCCGGCCGAACCGGGATGCCGTGCCGGTGTGGACCTGTCCGGTGAACCCCCGCGCCAGCATGGCCCTGTGGATGCGTTCCGCCCGTTCCCACGTGCGCAGAAGAAGATTGCCGATCAGGGGGGCATAGGAGCCCATCCCCCGGCCATTGCGCCCGAAGGAGCGCAGCTCCCGCGCCCGCGAGAGCCGGCCGCCCTCCTCCAGCAGCACGAAGATGTACCGGTGGAGAAACAGCAGCTGCACCACAAATACCCGGGGCGCGCCCAATTGCTCCAGGGCCCGGCAGACCGCACTGAAGCCGGTCGTGCTTACCAGGACAATCGATGCGCTCACGGTGAGGAAAGCCCGGACAACGATGGAGGCACAGGAGATCCAGCCGCCGCTGATGCCTAATGACCCGATCCGGACGAGCGCGTCCCGGTCGACGAGGGGATTGAACATGCCGATGACCAGGGCGAACGGGACCACCAGGACAACCTTTTTGGCGAGGTAGGAAAAGGGGATGGTGCCCCGGGCCGCCAGGACCGCCGGGAACAGGAAGAAGGGAAACAGTGCGGAAAGCTCGTATCTGCCGAACGACACCACCGCCATAATGAAGGCCAGCGTTGCCAGCACCTTTGCCCGGCCGTCCAGGCGATGGATGGAAGAGTTCCCCTCCGCCAGCAGGTCCATGCCTCTGAAATCCAGCGCTGTGCCGTCAATAGATCTCATGTCGTGTCCGTGGAAATGGGGGAAGATGCCTATCCCATGCCCTCAAAAGCGTTGTGGGGAATCATGGATTGCCGGGCCGTGCCCGTCTCTTGAGAACAAGCCCTGTGGCAACAGCGATTGCCAGGGTCAGCAGGCCGCCCGCAACTCCGGAAACGCTGGTGCCGAGCCTGCTTTTCTCGTCCTTGTTCTTTCCCCCTTCGGGCTGGGCCGCTTCATGCCGTGCCTCTGCCGGTTTCCTGAAGGAGTAGTCCGGCAGCAGGGCGGTCTTTTCCTGCAGGGCGGACAACATGCCGTGCAGCCCCTGCTCCGGTCCCCTCAGTTCCTTGTTTCCCGTTACCTTGGCAATGGCCCATTCCAGGCCGTCGGGGTCCTGCGAGGCAAACCAGGAAACGATCCCCCCCGTGAGAACGGCGGCAACCAGGAAGGCTGCAATCACCGTACGCATCGGATGGGTGCCGTCAGGGAGCGCTGCCGGGGCGTCCTGGATGATCTCGGGCCGGGCCTTGAGTACGAACGCGATTACGGCAACGGTCACTACCCCCTCGACAATGCCGATTGCCAAGTGGATCGGCTGCATGAGGAACACGAACGCAGAAAACGGCAGCGCGGAAATCCCCGACAGCCAGGTTTCCAGCACGACCGCCAATGGTCCCAACTGCAGCCCGGCAATGGCCGAGATCATCACTGCCGCCGTGAACCGTGCCCGGCTCCGCTGACTGCCGACAATTTTCTTGTAGATGAGCGGGTAGACGATGAAGGCGGGGATGAACCCCATGTTGAAGATGTTGCAGCCCAGGGCCAGCAGGCCGCCGTCGGCAAAGAAGAGCGCCTGCACCACAAGCACCGATGCAATGGTGAGAAAGGCGGCATGGGGTCCGAGGAGGATGGTCAGCAGGAGTCCGCCTCCCAGGTGGCCGCTGGAGCCGGTGGCCGGGATGGTGAAGTTGATCATCTGGGCGCTGAAGAGAAACGCCCCCAGCACGCCCATCAGCGGCACCTTCCCGTCGTCCGGCTCTTCCCGCATTTTACGGGAACAGTAGGCAATGGTCCCGGCCGATGCGGCCCACATGGTTCCTCCGACAGCCGGTGAAAGCAGGGCATCTGCCATGTGCATGCTAGCGGTCCCTCCGTGTTACGAAAATACAAAAACGTAGCACGGAGAATATACGATTGCCGTGAAGATGGTGTCAACGGGAAAGTCGATGAATCCGGCAGCCAGGGGCGGGAATCTGGTGCCGTTCTGTATGCTGAGTTTCTCTCATGCTTGACGTGCAGGTAAGATATCTGCTATTTATTAACCTTTGATCTGACCAAAAGGGATGCCGCCATGCCGCATATCACCATCAATGAGGAACGCTGTAAAGGGTGCGGGTTGTGCACCATCGCCTGCCCGAAGAAACTGGTCGCCGTGAGTGAGACCCCCAACAGTCTGGGGTTCACCGTGGCGGTGTTCTCCGGCCCCGATGGCTGCACCGGCTGTACCCTGTGTGCCGAGATGTGCCCGGATGTGGCCATCATGGTCTATAAGGACTGAAACAACACGTTGAACTCAGACGGAGGCCACGTTGTCGGAAAAACTGTTTGTCAAGGGTAACGAGGCGGTCGCCATGGCTGCCATTGAGGCTGGTTGCCGCTATTATTTCGGTTACCCGATCACACCCCAGAGCGATATCCCCGAATACCTCTCCCGTGAACTTCCCGGGCTGGGGGGAGAATTCATCCAGGCGGAGAGTGAGGTCGCAGCCATCAACATGCTGCTGGGGGCCTCGGCCACCGGCGTGCGTTGCATGACCTCCTCCTCCGGCCCCGGCATCTCCCTCAAGCAGGAGGGAATCTCATACATGGCCGGCTCGGAGCTGCCCGGCGTGATCGTGGACATCATGCGCCAAGGGCCCGGTCTGGGCGGCATCGATGCCTCGCAGGCCGACTACTTTCAGGCTACCCGCGGCGGAGGGCACGGCGGCTACCGCATCATCGTGCTGGCGCCCAATTCGGTCCAGGAGATGTACGACCTGACCATGCTCGCTTTTGACCTGTCCGACATATACCGCATGCCGGCCATGGTGCTGGCCGACTCGGTGATAGGGCAGATGAAGGAATCCATTGTCGCCAATCCCCGTCCCGCCACCGCGTTGCCGGACAAGCCCTGGGCCGTGCGGGGAAGGGGGGCAGGGACGCCGCAGAATGTGGTCAAATCCCTCAAGCTGGGGGATGGGGAGATGGAGGCATTCCACTGGGCGCTTCACGCCCGGTACCAGGAACTGGCCGACAAGGAAAGCCGGTGGGAGGAATTCCGGACCGACGATGCGGAACTGATCGTGACCGCCTTCGGCTCGACCGCGCGTATCGCCCGTACCGCCGTGGAGGCGGCCCGCGAGGCCGGCCTCAAGGTGGGGCTGCTGCGCCCCATCACCCTGTTCCCGTTCCCCAAACAGGCCTATGCTACCCTCTCCCGGCGTTGTAAACGCTTTCTGGCCATGGAGCTCAGCACCGGCCAAATGGTGGACGACGTGCGCCTGTCCGTTGCCGGGGATGCGGAAGTGGATTTTTATGGGCGCCCGCCGGGAGCCGGCTCGCTGCCCACTCCGGAAGAGCTTTTCGAGCAGATCAGGAAACGGTGTTAACCCTACGATGAGGATGAAATGAAACAGGTATTCAGCAGGCCCGAGAGCCTGAAGGACGTTCAGACGCACTTCTGTCCCGGCTGCAACCACGGCACCGTTCATCGCCTGGTGGCCGAAGCCATGGATGAATTCGGCATCCGCGACAAGACCATAGGGGTGGCCTCGGTGGGCTGTTCGGTCTTTCTGTACAGCTATTTCGACGTGGACGTGATCGAGGC
>DATBXI010000300.1:0-8553 GCA_036514355.1 Desulfuromonadaceae bacterium | reverse complement strand
TCCCACAAGGGGAGGGGGTGAAGAGGTTCAGCTTAGATGAAATTAACTCGTCCGTTCCTCCAGCGGCAACCGTATCACAACCCTCAGCCCGCCGCCATCGCGATTCTCGGCCCTGATCCTGCCGCCGTGCGCCTCCACGATCCCCTTGCAGATGGATAGTCCCAGGCCGGTCCCGCCTGCCCCTTCGGGAACCGGGATGCGGTAGAACTTGTCGAAGACCCGTTGCAGGTCCTGTTCCGGCACGCCGGGGCCGCGGTCGGCCACCTCCAGCACAAGCCACGCATCGTCGGTTCTGGCAGTAATCTCGATGGGCGTGTGGGCCGGTGAATATTTCAGGCAGTTCTCCACCAGGTTGACCAGCACCTGGGTCATGAGCACCAGGTCCATGGGCACCAGCGGCATGACCGGCAGCATCCTCAAGGCAACCTCACGGCTGTCGATACGCGGTTCCAGCGCAGCCAGGGCGCATCCCATCAGGTCCTGCACGTCGCACGGTTCCAGGTTGAGCCGGACCGCGCCGGCCTCGATGCGGGTCATGTCCAGCAGGTTGCCCACGAAACGGTTTAGCCGCTCGGCCTCGCCGCAGGCGGTATCGAGGAGCTCGCGGCGGGCTTGTTCGCCGAGGTGCGTCCCCTCCTCCCGCAGGCTGGTGAGGACGCCGGTCACGGAGGCCAGGGGGGTGCGCAGATCGTGGGAGATGGAGTTCAGGAGGGCCCGTTCCAGGTTCTCCCGGGCCTGGAGGATCTGTGCCTGCTCCGCCTGGCGGGAGAACTGCACCCGTTCCATGGCCATGGCGGCCTGGGTGGCGAAGGCATCCAGCAGACGACGGCTCTCGGTAGAGCGGTACTCAATCTCATCCTCCAGACGCACCCCCATGACCCCCAGCACGCTGGCCGGAGTCTGGAGCGGCAGGTAGATCAGGTCGGCGGAGACAAGGGTATCAGTGCCGTGCCCCGCCGGGTGGCGGTTGCGGAAGGCCCAGTCGGCCACGGCCTGTTCCTTGACCCCCAGCGCCAGCCCCTCGCTGGCGGCCATCAGGTCGAGCCGTTCTCCTTCCGGCAGAAACAGGGCCACCTGGGCGCTCAACGCCTCCTCCACGTTCCTGACCACCCCCTTCATGACCGCGCCGATATCCACGGCCGCGGCCAAGTCACGGCTCAGGTAATAGAGGCTGGCGGTCTGCACCTCGCGGATGCGCATCACCTCGGCCCGCTCCCGGGCGCGGGTCACCAGGGTGCTGATCACCACCCCCACGATGAAGAGGGCCACAAAGGTGATGAGATACTGGGTGTCGGCCACTGCCAGGGTGAGCCGGGGCGGCACGAAGAAATAGTCGAAGGCCAGCACCCCCAGGAAGGCGGTGAGGATGGCCGGCCGGCGACCGAGGCGCACGGCGGCCAGGACCACCGCCAGCAGATAGATCATCACCATGTTGGTCGGTTCGAGAAAGGGGCTGACCAGCGCGCACATCACGGATGCCGCGATTACGAGCAGCAGGCCGGCGGCATAGCCGCGCAATTCCGGGGGCCGGCGCCCCTTTGCCGTCGGGGCGATGTTGGAACGTTCCATCCGGTCGAAGCTCACCACGACCACGTCGATCACACCGCTTGCGCGGATGATCTGATCCACGATGGGGGGACGCAGCAGCTCCCGCCAGCGCGACTGAGTCGGCTTGCCCACCACGATCTTGGTGACGTTGTGCCTCACGGCATAGTCGATGGTGGCCTCGGGCACAGAGGTGGCCGTCACGGTGGCCACCTGGGCTCCCAGGCTCTCGGCCAGGCGCAGGTCGCGCCAGACCCGCTCCCGGTTCTCCCGTACGTGCCTGCCGCTGTCCGGCGTCTCGATATAGACGGTGAACCAGGGCGCCTTCAACTCCTCGGCCAGGCGGCAGGCCGCGCGGATCAGCCGTTCGCTGTAGGGGCTGCCGCTGACGCAGACCATCACCCGTTCCGCGGCCGGCCAGGGGCCGGCGATGGCCTGGGTCTCCATGTAGGCCCGCATCTGGTCGTCCACCCGGGCCGCGGTGCGGCGCAGCGACAGCTCCCGCAGCGCCATCAGGTTGCCCGGCTTGAAGAACTGCTCCATGGCCTTGGCGGCCTGCTCCGGGATGTAGACCTTCCCCTCGACCAGGCGTTGCAGCAGATCCTCGGGGGGGATATCCACCAGCCTGATCTCGAAGGCCATGTCCAGCAGGCGGTCGGGCAGGGTTTCCCGCACCACGACGCCGGTGATCTGGGCCACCACGTCGTTCAGGCTCTCGAAGTGTTGCACGTTGACCGTGGTGTAGACGTCGATCCCGGCGGCCAACAGCTCCTCCACGTCCTGCCAGCGCTTCTCGTGGCGCGAACCGGGCGCGTTGCTGTGGGCCAGCTCGTCCACCAGGGCGATCTGGGGCTTGCGGGCCAGCACCGCGTCCAGGTCCATCTCGGGGAGGGCGACCCCCAGATACACGACCTCCTGCCGGGGTATGATCTCCAGCCCTTTCAGCAGGGCGTCGGTCTCGGACCGGCCGTGGGATTCCACATATCCCACCACCACGTCCCGCCCTTCCGCCCTGCGCTTGTGGGCCACCTCCAGCATGGTGTAGGTCTTCCCCACGCCTGCGGCGTAACCGAGGAAGATCTTCAGCTTCCCCTGGCTCTGCCCGGCCTCGGCCTCTTCGGCCTGGGCCAGTTTCAGCATTGCCTCCGGGGAGGGACGTATGTCGTCGCTGTCGGTCATGGCCTGAGTGTATCCAATTCCAGATTCAATACAAGCACATTCACCCGCGGCTCGCCCAGGACGCCAAACTGGCGCCCTTCCGTGGCCTGTGCCACCAGCCCGGCGAGCGGCTGCACGTCCATGCCGCGTGCCCTGGCAACGCGGGGGATCTGGATAGTGGCCGCCTCCACCGAGATGTGGGGGTCGAGCCCGCTGGCCGAGGCCTGCACCAAGTCGGCCGGGACCGGGCCGGTGATGCCCGTGTCGCGGAGCGCCTTGACCCGGTCCCCGATGGTCTTGAGGTAGTCCGGAGTGGTGGGGCCGGAGTTGGAACCACCCGAGCCCATGGGGTTGTAGCCGAAATCCGTGGTGGCTGACGGGCGCGGCCAGAAGTATTTCTCGCCGGAGAAGGGCTGGCCGATCAGGCGGGAGCCGACCTCCCTGCCGCTTTTGTCAACGATGAAGCTGCCGTTGGCCTGCCGCGGGAAGACCGCCTGGGCGATGACGGTCACCACGGCCGGATAGATGCCGCCGCAGATGACGGTAAAGGCGATGAACAGCAGGATTGCGGGTTTCAGGTCTTTCATGGGTTATTCTCCTTTTTCATGGGACCTATAGGTCGTATAGGTCCCATAGGTCCTATAAAAAGCTCCCCACCACCAGATCGATGGCCTTTATGCCGATGAACGGCGCGATGATCCCCCCTACCCCGTAGATCAGCAGGTTGTGGATCAGGAGCCGCTCCGCCGGCATGGGGCGGAACTTGGTCCCCTTGAGGGCCAGCGGTACCAGGAGCGGGATGATGAGGGCGTTGAAGATGACCGCCGACAGGATTGCCGAGAGCGGAGTCGCCAGGTGCATGATGTTCAGGACGTTCAGCTGCGGGTAGATGGAGAGCATCATGGCCGGGATGATGGCGAAGTACTTGGCCACGTCGTTGCTGATGCTGAAGGTGGTCAGGTTGCCCCGGGTCATGAGGATCTGTTTCCCCACCTCCACGATATCCAGCAACTTGGTGGGGTTGCTGTCCAGGTCGATGATGTTGGCCGCCTCCCGGGCCGGCTGGGTGCCGGTGTTCATGGCAACCGCCACGTCAGCCTGGGCCAGGGCCGGGGCGTCGTTGGTGCCGTCGCCGGTCATGGCCACCATGAAACCCGCCTCCTGGTTCTCCTTGATCAGACGCAGCTTGTCCTCGGGCTTGGCCTGGGCCAGGAAGTCGTCCACCTGGGCCTCTGCGGCGATGGCTGCGGCCGTAAGCGGGTTGTCGCCGGTGATCATGACCGTCCGGATCCCCATGCTCCGCAGTTGCAGGAAGCGCTCCTGGATCCCTCCCTTGACGATGTCCTTCAGATTGACCACGCCGAAGATCTCGCTGTCGCGGCAGACCACCAGCGGGGTGGCGCCTGCCCGGGCAATCCTGTCCACCACCTCCTCCAGCTCGCTGGGGATGGTCGTGGCCCCCAGCTTTTTCACGAAGGCGACCGTGGAGTCGGCGGCGCCCTTGCGATACTGCCTCCCGTCCGTGGTGATGCCGGAGAGGCGCGTCTCGGCGCTGAAATCGATGACCTCGCTACCGGTCGGGACTCCATCCGTGGTGAGCCGGTATTTCTGCCGGCTAAGGGCCACGATGCTGCGCCCCTCAGGGGTCTCGTCGGCCACCGACGCCATGAGGGCCGCCTCGGCCAGTTCCTGTTCGCTGTGCCCACCCACCGGGACAAAAGCCACCGCCTCGCGGTTGCCGAGGGTGATGGTGCCGGTCTTGTCCAGGAGCAGCACGTTCACGTCGCCGGCCGCCTCGATGGCCCGGCCCGACAGGGCGATGACGTTCTTCTGGAACAGCCGGTCCATGCCGGCGATGCCGATGGCGGGCAGGAGCGCGGCGATGGTGGTGGGGGCCAGGCAGACGAAGAGCGCCGTCAGGACGGTGAGGGATACCGGCGTGCCCTGACCGGCCGCCTTGACGCTGAAGATGGAGAGCGGGCTGATGTTGGCGCACACCAGCAGAAACACCAGGGTCAGGGCAATGAGCAGCACCTCCAGGGCGATCTCGTTGGGGGTCTTGCGCCGCTTGGCCCCCTCGATCAGGGAGATCATCCGGTCCAGGAATGTCTCGCCGGGGTTGGCGGTGATGCGGATGATAATGCTGTTTGCGATGACCGTGGTGCCGCCGGTGACCGCGCTCCGGTCGCCGCCCGATTCACGCACCACCGGCGCGGACTCGCCGGTCACGGCCGCCTCGTTCACCAGGGCCGCGCCGGCGACCACGTCGCCGTCCCCGGCGATCATCTCGCCCGCCTCCACCAGGATCAGGTCCCCCTTGCGGAGCTGGCCGGCACCGACGGTGGTGCAGGCGCTGGTGAACTCGGGCTTGGCGAGGAGCCTGGCGGTCACGTCGGTGCGGGTCTTCCTGAGGGACGCCGCCCGGGCCTTGCCGCGCCCCTCGGCCAGGGCCTCGGAAAAGGTGGCGAAGATCACCGTCAGCCAGAGCCAGGCCGACACCATGCCGGTGAACCAGGCAGGTTCCTTGTTGGCGCCGATGAGCGACATGACAAAGGTCACCAGGGTGATGATGCTGGCGATCTCCACGCAGAGCATGACCGGGTTGCGCCAGAGATCTCGGGGATCGAGCTTCTTGAAGGATTCGACCAAGGCCGGGCGCATGATCCGGCTGTCGAAGATGGAAATAGGTTCAGGCTTGTGGATGGACATTGTCAGTTTCTCCTATTTGTTGTGTTCATAACCCCTCCCGACCTCCCCTTGTCTCAAGGGGAGGAGCTTTCCGGGTTCCCCCTCTTGAGCCAAGAGGGGGACAGGGGGAGTTATGACCCGATCATCGCCAAATGCTCCACGATCGGCCCCAGCGACAGGGCCGGGAAAAAGGTCAGGGCGCCGATGATCAGGATCACCAGGGTCAGCCAGAGGGCGAACGGCACCTTGTCCGTCGGCAGCGTCCCCAGGCTGGGCGGCACGTATTTCTTCTCCGCCAGGGAGCCGGCCATGGCAAGTACCGCGATGGCCGGGACAAAACGCCCGACCATCATGGCCAGGGATCCCAGGATGTTGTAGAACGCCACGTTGGCATTCAGCCCGGCAAAGGCGCTGCCATTGTTGTTGGCCATGGAGGCAAAGGCGTAGAGCACCTCCGAGAGGCCGTGGGCGCCGGGGTTGGCCATGGATGCAACGGCCTGCGGCGTGATCATGGCAACAGCGGAGAGGATCAACACCATGACGCCGGCCGCCAGGACCGTGACGATGGACATCCACATCTCGGTCACCTCGATCTTCTTGCCCAGGTATTCCGGGGTCCTGCCGATCATCAGGCCGGAGACGAAGACCGCGATCACCGCGAAGGCGAGCATGGTGTAGAGCCCCGAGCCGACCCCGCCGAAGACGATCTCACCCAGCAGGATCAGGGAGAGCGGGATCATGCCGCCAAGGGGGGTGAGGGAGTCGTGCATGGCAGCCACCGCACCACAGGAGGTACCGGTGGTGGCGACGGTGAAGAGGCTGGTGCCGGCCAGGCTGAAGCGAACATCCTTCCCTTCCATGTTGACCCCATGCACACCCAGTTTCGCCACCAGGGGGTTACCGCTCACCTCCATCCACTGGAGCACGCCGAACGCGACGAGCAACAGGAGCAGCATCACCCCCAGGATCGCCCACCCCTGGCGGGTATTGCCCACCATGACACCAAAGGTATAGGTAAGGGCGCCGGGGATGAGCAGGATCAAGAGGACCTCCAGCATGTGGGAGAGCGGCGTCGGGTTTTCATAGGGATGGGCCGAGTTGGCGTTGAAGAAGCCGCCGCCGTTGGTCCCCAGCTCCTTGATCGCCTCCTGGGAGGCGACCGGCCCCATGGGGATGGTGACCTCCCTGAGCGTCACGCTCTCGGTCACCGGGTTCCCCTTGGCATCCTTGATCGGGTTCCCCTTGTCGTCCTGCTTCGGCTTGTCATAGGTAATGGGTTGAACCAGGGGCACAGTCCTGTAGGCGCTGAAGTTCTGGATCGCCCCCTGGGAGACCAGCACGATGGCGCCGATGATGGAGATCGGCAGGAGGATATAGAGGGTGCAGCGGGTCATGTCGACCCAGAAGTTGCCCAGAAGCTCCGTCCTGCGCCGGGCAAAGCCGCGGATCACGGCGATGGCGATGGCGATGCCGGTGGCGGCGGAGACGAAGTTGTGCACCGCCAGGCCCACCATCTGGGTAAAGTAGCTGGCGGCGGACTCGCCGCTGTAGGCCTGCCAGTTGGTGTTGGTGACAAAACTTATGGCGGTGTTGAGCGCCAGTTGCCAGGTGAAGGGCGGAAACTTCTGCGGGTTGAGCGGCAGCAGATGCTGCAACATCAACATGGCGAAAAGCGAGACGGCGAGTACCAGGTTGAAGAGCACGACGGACCAGGCGTAGCGCTTCCACCCCATCTCCTCATCCTTCCTGACCCCGCAGACGGCGTAGAGGAGGTTCTCGCAGGGGACGAGGAGAGGCGACAGGAAGGTCCGTTCCCCCTGGAAGACCTTTGCCATGAAGCTGCCCACGGGCTTGACCAGGGCCAGCAGGGCGACGAAAAAAAGGATTGTTTGCAGCCATTCATACGTGTTCATTGATGTGTCTCCGTGGTGGTGATGGTGCCGAGATTGAGTAGTTGTCGGGCCGTCGTGACCGGGATCACGACCCACCGCTTTGTCTGCCGGTCGAATACCGGCACCTGGCCCTGTGCATAGTCGGGAGGCGGTACTGCCGTCATGCCGTCCTCATTGACAAGCATATCAGCTACCTCGAATGTTTCACCCGCGTACAGGCCGTTATCGACGTTGAACAGATAGGCTTTCATGGGCTGCCTCCCCGTGCGGAACGAAATGCGTTTCATGAGTAAAGGGTAGCAGGAGCGGCATAAAAGAGGGGTCAAAATGGGGGTGAAGGTTATCAAGAAGATGTCAAAAACCGACGGACCATGACGTTGCCATGCCGGGTTCGTTGCGCCGACGCGAGAAATATACTATGGTGGCCCGACCAGGTACCTGCACTACTGACTGCAATCCTGCCATATCCCCGCACCAGGAGCCTCACCATGTCCCTGCGCAACCTCCGCATTCTGACCGCTGTTGCCGCCAGAGGCAGTTTTGCGGCCGCCGCGGAACACCTGGGGTTAACCCAGTCCGCCATAAGCCTGCAGATCAAGAACATGGAAGAGGAGTTCGGGGCGCAGCTGTTCGAACGGACCGGCCGCAGTCCTCGGCTCAACGCCAACGGCAGGCTGGTGCTGGAGCGGGCCAGGGAGATCCTGGATATCTACGACGGCATCAGGGACGAACTGGCTCCTGCCGGCATGATCCGGGGGGTGCTGACCCTGGGGGTCGTGCCCACCGTGATCACCGGGCCGCTCCCGCCGGTCCTGGGGCGGCTGCGCAAACGCCACGCGGACCTGCAGATCAGGCTCGTGTCAGGCCTGTCCGCCGAACTGGTGCGCCAGGTGGAGGCGGGCGACCTGGATGCGGCCCTGACCACCGAGCCTCCCTTTGCGGTAGCGCCCCAGTACGAATGGCGGGCCTATGACGTGGAGCCGTTCTTCGTGGTGGCCCCCCGGGGCACGGAGGCCGGCAGCGTGGAGCTGCTGTTCCAGCGTTTTGCCTTTGTGCGCTTCGACAAGACCGCCTGGGCCGGGGCCCTAGTGGATGGGCAACTGATGGCCCAGGGTATCCATCCCCGGAATGTGATGGAGTTCGACTCCCTGGAGGCGGCCCTCAGCCTGGTGGAACAGGGGCTGGGCATCGCCGTGGTGCCGCTCAACAAACGGCGCCTCAAGCAGGCCGGGAAACAGTTCAGTCTGACCCCCTTCGGCGACCCCCAGCT
>DATBXI010000299.1:0-13460 GCA_036514355.1 Desulfuromonadaceae bacterium | reverse complement strand
GACGAAATCCAGGTCAGGGGTATAGGCCCCTTCCGCCTCCAGAAAGTTGATGGCGGTGATGACGCCGCGGCCGGCGCAGCCGACGCCCGGTTCGGGACCGCCGGACTCGACGCATTTCACGTCGCCGTAGCCGACCTTCATGACGTCATTCAGCTCCAGGTCCTCGACCGTACCGAGTTCACGCACCAGGTCCATGACGGTGGCCTGGGCCTTGGCGTGGAGGATCAGACGGGTGGAGTCGGCCTTGGGGTCGCAGCCGACGATCATCACCTTCTTGCCGAGTGAGGCGAGGCCCGCCACCGTATTCTGTGTTGTGGTTGACTTGCCGATGCCGCCCTTGCCGTAGATAGCGATCTGTCTCATTGTGTTGCTCCTTTCGGCCACTCATCCGTGGCCCGTGGTTTTGGGTCGGGGCAAAATAAAAAGGCGCCCCTGTTTGGGAGGCGCCTTTGCCTGGATCACTGTATCGGTACTGCTGCCGGTTGCTTCGCTGCAGCCGGTTGTCATTCAATTAGCATTTGGCGTGCCAAACAAAATAATGCATTAAAATCGGATAGTTGTATTTTTGCGCCTCAAAATGAGGCTGAAAATCATGGGGTAGCGAAATGTTATCGTGCCAGACCGAGAAGCAGTTGCCTATTTTTAAGTCATTTTTGGTGATTGAAATGCGTCCATCCCAGTCGTTCAGGCCGGAACAATGGATACCGCACACCGTTCGTTGCCCATTCCGCGGGGGGTTGCCCCTGTTGCACCTGCGTGGGTGCCGGCAATGGGACGCACGGCAACAAAGTTGCAACATGATCGCCACCGGAGAACAGGCTGCCGGTGGATTCTTCAGCCTGATCGGCGAGATACCCATGAAAAAATCCATGAAAAAGGAGTGGTCGCATGCACCGTGCACGGACCGGCAGCACCGTCACCATCAGCTATATCGGCACATTGGATAACGGCAGGATATTTCACAGCACCGACGAGCACGGCCCCCTGACATTCACCATCGGCGCCGACCAGGTGTTCCCGGCCCTGGAGCGGGCCATCGTCGGCATGGGGCCGGGCGAGACAAAGAACATCGTGCTCCCTGCCGAGGATGCCTACGGCCCCCGGCGCGCCGAGAACATCATTACCGTTGCCCGTCAGGCGTTTCCCGCCGGAAAGGAGATCGTTGTCGGCCAGAAATTGAGCATCGAGTTCACGGGGGGGACGTCGCGGGTGATGCTGGTGATCGACGCGACCGCGTCCGCAGTGACCCTGGACGGCAACCACCCCCTGGCCGGCCTGGAGCTGACCTTCGCGTTCAGGGTTGATCGGGTCGAAGATGCACCGGCCACGCCCGAAACGGGCGGGGAGGAGTCCCGATGACGCCGACCCAGCCGGATCGTTACGTGTCGTTCATCGGGATCGATGGGGACGGCAATGCGCGGAGGCTGATCGTCATGCTCCGCCGCCACATCGATGACCCGGCCAGGAGCAACAGATTCTGGGAGCAGTTCAGGGAAAAGCTGGCAAAGGTGGGAAGGCCGGACGCCAATGGCGGCAGGGATATGGACGAGTTGTTTCTTATCCACTCCTACATCAACAACATCCGGGAGCTGTTCGAAGAGTATGACGATGTGCCGGGGCTCAGACTTCTGGAACAGATTGAGGCGGAGAGCTGCTGACGCCGGGAATCGGGACGAAGCAGGCCGTTCTGATTATTCCGCTTTGCTGACGACCACGAATCGTTCATCGAACCAGGGTTCGAGCAGGTGCCGCACGTCCTGCCACTGCAGTCCGCCCCCTCCGCACCCCGGCCGGGGCACCACAATCCGCTGCCATCCGGCACGGTCCGCCAGGGTGCGCAACTCTTCGGCCGAGCGGGCGATGAGGCGCAGGTCCGGCAGGGACCAGGGGGTCTCCTCCACCGGAAACGTCGCGATACCGCACCCCAGGTCGAACACGTGGTTGCCCCCTTCCGCCAGCAGCCTGCCCAGCCGCTCGGCCAGGGCGGGAAAACGGAGCGCGGCCTGGTGTGCCACGCCGCGCCCGAAGATCGCCCGGCCATTCCGGGCCACCGAACCATTGGTGGTTATGACGACGACGGCCGTTTCCCCATACCCCCAGATATCCCCTACGGCCTCAAGCATTCCCGCGCCGACCCTCTCAGGTACTCGAAAACCTCGCCCCTGGTCGTGATGAAACGCGGCATCTCGTTGAGCAGGTCCTCCAGCAGGTGCAATACCTGCCCGTCATAGCTCCCCAGCTCGTCCATGACCGCAGCCAGCATCGGCAGGATCTCGTACAGATCGTCCCGATTGAAGGGAACCGGGTCCGGCAGGCCGCTGAACTTCGGCTCATCGCGGTGCGCCACATCCCGGGGATATTTGTATTTCAGGTCCGACGGCCTGACGATGACAGTCATGGCGCTCGCTCCGCTCAATGCCCGCCGCAGCCGCCGCACCCCGGCTTGACGATGGCGCCAGCCTCGGGTTTCCGGCTGCCCAGAAGGGAGGCGCGGTCCACATACCACGCATCATTCTCCAGTTTGCCGATCAGCTCCTTGTGCTTGAGCATCATCAGCACCCGCATCTCGGTGGTCTCCAGCAACTGCGCTGCTTCGGTAATGGACACAAACGTTCCTGCATCGCACATGCTTCACTCTCCTTGTGGTTCGGCCCACTGTTCGGCTCCGCTCACCGGGTGGCTGGCGGAGCCGAAGGGTCAGGGTCAGGCGGCCTTCGACAGGCCCGCCTGTTCAAAATAGATTTCCGTCAGCTCCCGGTCGGACAGTTCGCGCTTACGCCGCCGGGAGAGATTCCTGGCCCGCACCAGCAGCAGTTCGGCCTCCGGCCGTCCCATCACGATCCCCATGCCCCGGTACCGCTCGATCAGGCCGCTGGTGCCTGAGTGGGTACCCACCACGATGCGCCGCTCCAGCCCCACCTCGGCGGGGTCGAATCCCTCGTAGTTGCGGGGATCCTTGATGACGCCGTCGGCGTGCAGCCCTGATTCGTGGGCAAAGACCCGCTCCCCCACCACCGGCTTTGAGACCGGCAAGGGCCGCTGTGAGGCCTTGGCCACGAAGAGCGACATCTCGCGGAACCGGTGGGTGTCGATGCCGGTGTCGATGCCGCAGGCGTGCTTGAGCCCCATCACCACTTCCTCCAGGGCCGCATTGCCGGCCCGCTCCCCCAGGCCGTTGACCGTGGTGTTGACGAACCGCGCCCCGGCCCGGATGCCGGCAATGGCATTGGCGGTGGCCATGCCCAGATCGTTGTGGGTATGCACCTCCAGCTCCACCTCGGGCACGGCGCTCCGCAGAAAACTCACCTTCTCGAACATGGTGAAGGGATCCATGATGCCCAGGGTATCGCAGAACCGGAACCGGTCCCCACCCAGGGAGCGGGTGATCTCCATCAACTCCACCAGGAAGCCCATGTCTGCCCGGCTGGCGTCCTCCCCCCCCACCGAGACGTAGAGGTCATGCTGCTTGGCGAAACCCAGGGCCCGCTTGAGCTGCTCCCTGATCGCCTCCCGATCCTTGCGCAATTTATGGGCAATCATCTGATCGGACACCGAGAGCGAGATATCCACGGCGCCCACCCCGCAGGCGATGCTTGCCTCTATCTCCGGTACCAGCGCCCGGTTCCAGGTGATCAGGCGGGCGTTCAGCCCCAGGTCAACCAGGGCGCGGATGGCCGCCCGTTCCTCTTCCCCCATGGTGGGGATGCCGCACTCGATCTCCTGCACGCCGATGCTGTCCAGCATGCGGGCAATGGCGATCTTTTCACGCTTGGAAAATACCACGCCAGCGGTCTGTTCGCCGTCCCGCAGGGTGGTGTCGTCGATGATGATCTCTGGATTGTTCTTCATGTGTATTCTCCTTCCCTTCCGCTACCCGCAACTCCCCATGGTCGCCAGCCCGTACATAAACTCGGGTCGGTACTCCGGCCGGACTCCGGCATACATCAGCTCGTTGCTCCCGGAGATGCGCATCCGCCTGCGGTTCAGGTGCAGCAATGCCGAGCGGTTCGATGCGGGCGCGTCCAGGTAGACGGTGGTGGTGTGCGGTATGGTGCGCAGCGCGGCATCCAGGAGCTGTTCCGCCGTGGTGTGGTCCAGTGCGGAGAACGGCCCGAACTGGACGGCTGCTCCGCTCGGCTGGATCACCAGGAAACCGGTGTCCCGGAGCAGTAGACGGCCGCGCCCGACGGTCACGGCCAGCAGTCCGTCGCGCCGGTCGCCCCATGCCTGATAATCGATGGCACTCACCGAGGTGGCGGCTGCGTCGCTGCCCTCCGCCGGGTCCGGCTCCCTATGGTGCCCTTTCCCGCGACCGGTCCAGCGGATGATGGTGTCGATGGTTGAGAAGCCGTGTTTTGCGTACAGGGATTTGCCTGATTTGGAGGCAGTCAGCCAGATGGTTTCCGCGCCGGCATCCCGCAGGGCGTTGAGGCTGCGCATGAAAAGCGCTTCGCCGATCCCCCGGCCACGGCAATCCGCCCGCACGATCAGGTTGCCGATCCAGCCGCTGCGTCCATGCCGGAGAGAGGTCACAAAAGCCGTTGCCGTGCCGGCGGCGTCCCGTGCGCAGAAGCAGCCGCGGGGAAATGCCGCCAGGAGGAAATCGAACTCCCACGGCTCGGCCACCCATCCCTCGGCGCTGGCCAGGTTCAGGAAGGCTGCGGTATCTGCTGTGCGAAACGGCTCGATTATCATGTAGGGTACCTCTCGTAGTGCCGTAAAAGTCCCCCTTTGAAAAAGGGGGATTACCCTATGCCACCACGCAGGCCGATTCCCCGATGGTCACGTCCTTGCCGATCAGCCCGACGGCATCGGCCCGGCACTGCTTGCAGTGGCTGAACTGGCCGATGATTCCCTCGTTGGCCCGCCGCACATCGGCCAGTTGCGCCTCGCTGGGCGGGACGATGTGGGCCAGTTCCGCCTGGGGGATGAGCGGCATGATGTTCATCACGAATGCCCCCAGACGCTTCACCCGCTCCGCGATCAGCGGCAGCTGGTGGTCATTGATGCCCGGCACCAGCACCGTATTCACCTTGATGGTCAGCCCCAGCTCTCCGGCCCGTTTGAGCCCATCGAACTGGTTGGCGATCAGGCGCTGCGCGGCCTCCACGCCGGTGTAGCGGGTGCCGTGGTAGACGATGTGGCGGTAGATCCGGGCCCCCACCTCGGGGTCCACGGCGTTGATGGTCACGGTCAGGCTGTGCAGCCCCAGGCCGTGCAGTCGGTCGATGGATTCGGGCAGCAGCAGACCGTTGGTGCTCATGCAGAGCATCAGGTGCGGAAACTCCCTCTTGACCAGTTCGAAGGTCTCGAAGGTCTCCTCATTGGCCAGGGGGTCGCCCGGCCCGGCGATGCCTACCACCTTGATGATCGGTCCCATCACGGGGCTGGCCATGACCTCGCGCACCTTGACAATGGCCTCCGCCGGGGTCAGCAGCCTGCTGGTAACGCCGGGGCGTGATTCATTGGCGCAGTCGTGTTTGCGCGTACAGTAGCCGCACTTGATGTTGCATTTGGGAGCCACCGCCAGGTGCATGCGGCCGTTCTTGTGATGATTGCCGCCAAAGCAGGGATGTCCCTGGATCTTGTTCTTCATGTCGCACGCGGTTGCCATGATCCATGCTCCTTTCAAAGAAAAAGCCCGCGGGTTCATCCCCGCGGGCTCCGTTGCCTCGTCGTTGATAGTGATAGGGTAATAGCGGTGTACGTCGTACCAGGTCTAAGGCATAGAGCGTGCCAGTTGACGGAGCGTAAGCTGCAAAGCCCCACAACACGGCGCTTTGTGCATGGTCCGGGCATCGCTTCTTTTGGCATATCCGCCCCATGCGGTGGTTGGTTTGCATATTTTTTGATCAATTTATGGGCTTCGCGGTCATGGTTCCGCTTTTGCATGGCTGGTTGGGCAGTGCGGCAAAATTTGTTGTGAATGGTCCCCCATGTTCAACCAGTTCAACCTCGACGAAATACGCGATCGTGCCAGGGCTGCCTTCATTGGCATGGCCATCGGCGATGCCCTGGGCGCCACGGTGGAGTTCATGACCGCGCCGGAGATAGCCGCAAAATACGGCGTATTCAGGGATATCGTCGGTGGCGGCTGGTTGCGGCTGAAGCCGGGCCAAGTGACCGACGACACGGAAATGGCGCTCTGTATCGGTCGGGCAATCGTAACCAGTCAGGGGTGGTCGCTGGACGCGATCGCCCGTAACTTTGCGGCCTGGCTCAGATCGCGGCCGGTTGACTGCGGCGATACCTGCCGCAAGGGGATTCGGGCCTTTATGCTGGGGGGTACCCTGGAGGTGCCGCCCAACGAGTGGGACGCCGGCAACGGTGCGGTCATGCGCATGCTGCCGGTGGCGCTCTACTCCCTGCCCGACGAACTGCTGCTCAAAAAATATGCTGTGGAGCAGGCTCACCTCACCCACAATAATCCCGTGTCCGATGCTGCCTGCATCTGTCTGGGCGAATTGCTGCACCTGGCGCTCTGCGGGACCTCAAAGGCACGACTCCGCCGTCAGGTGGATGGCCTGGTGGCCCGCTTTCCGACCTTCTGTTTCGAACCGTACCGCGGCCTGTCCAGCGCGTACGTGGTGGACACCCTGCAGACGGTCTTTCACTGGTTTTTCAAGGGGAAGAATTTCGAGGAATGTGTGGTGGGAACAGTCAACCAGGGGGGGGACGCCGACACCACCGGTGCCATCTGCGGCATGCTGGCCGGGGCCTACTACGGCATGGGCCATATCCCCCCCCGGTGGTTGAAACGGATGGACCGGCGGGTCATGGCGGAGATCGAAGACATGACCCAGTGCCTGGTGGCGGCCAGCCCGGCGGGAGCGGACTTCAGGTAGAAGAAAAGGTAGAGGCAAAGAAAACGGCCGTTCTTTACCTCTACCTCTACCTCTACCTCAACCTGCCTTTAGAATGCCGTCCGCAACCTGCCGCAGGGTTTTGCGTTTGTCCATGGCCAGTTTCTGCATGACGCGATAGGCCTCGGCCTCGCCCAGACGGTCTTTTTCCATCAGGTACCCCTTGGCTTTTTCGATCACCTTGCGGTTCTCGATGGTCTCCTTGAGGTCCTCGATCTTCTCTTTCAGCTCTTCCACCACTTCCGTGTGTGCCAGGGCGATCTCGATGGCGGGCAGCAGGTCCTGCTCCCGAAGCGGTTTGGTTAAAAAAGCGGCAATTCCGCTCTCCGTTGCCCGTTTCACAGTCTGGGCGTCGTAACAGTTCGTCAGCAGGATGATGGGAATCTTTAGCTTTTTCCTGATCTCGGTCGCGGCTGTAATCCCGTCCATGTGCGGCATGGCGACATCCAGCACAGCCATGTCGGGAAAGCTCGCCAAGGCCATCTCCACGGCGTTTTTGCCGTCCCCGCACTCAAGCACCTCCTCAAATCCCAGTTCCACGAGCATGCTTTTCAGGTTCATCCGGATGACCGGTTCGTCATCGCAGATCAGTATGGTTTTCATATCCGTTCCCCCTTCGGTCGAGGCTGCTCCGGTTAGTTAAGCATCAGCCATGCCATATATGATGTTTCCTCTGCAAGTGACCGGATTGTAATGTTTACGATTTAATGTATACTTATAATAAACAAAAATTTGAAATTAACAGATTTTGATGTGCCCCGAAATTGCCGAGCGCGGAGCGTGTGCCTATGCAACCATTACAACATCATACCCGGAAGGTACGTTTGTTGGCGGAACTCGCCCTTGTCCTGATGTGTGCCCTTTTTCCCAGCAGCGGAAATGCCGGCAATGACTCGCCAACCTACACCATTGCCGTTCTTCCCCAGCGCCCGCCAGTTGTCATGTACGCCAGGTGGCGGCCGCTTTTGGACCGGCTGGAAAAAGAGGCGGGCATCACGCTCAAGCTCAAACTGTACGAGAGTACCGCCGACTTCCAGGCAGATATAGCCAAAGGCACGCCGGATTTCATGTACAGCACGCCCCCCCAATTGGTCGTAGTCCGCGGCATGCAGGGCTATATCCCGTTGGTACGCGGTAGCCGCAAGCTTTCCGGTGTGCTCTTTGTCAGGAACGACTCGCCGATTCGGACCGTTGACGACCTGGAGAGCGGAGAGATCGCCTTCAGCGGATCGTGGAACATCTGCAGTGTTCTTGTGCAGAACGTGCTGCACAAGGACCACCCGGACCTCAAGTTCAAACAGCTTTACGCGGGTTCCATGAACAATGTGGTCAATCATGTGCTGCTCGGCAAAGCTGCCGCCGGATCGGTTATCGATGTGGAGTTCGAGAATATTGCTCCCGAAACCCGCACGCATCTGAGGCCGCTCCTGGAGACGCAGAAGATTTTCCCCCACCCCCTTTCCGCCCATCCCCGTGTTCCGAAGTCGGTTCGGGACAAGCTGGCTTCGGCAATCCTGGCTCTTTGGGAGGACGAGGCGGGAAACGCCCTCTTGGTAGCCACCAGGATCACGAATCCCGTGCGGGCCGATTATCAGCGTGATTACCGACACCTGGAGAATATCGACCTGATGTATCCGGGGAACTAACTACACAGGATCGCATGCGTGCATCTATTCCGCCTCCTTCACATACAATTGATCATGGGCATTTCCCTGGTTACGGCCGTCAGTTTGGTAAGCCTGACACTGGTAACCAGCGAACGGCAGAGGGCGATGTATCGGCGGGTGGTGCAACAGAGCGCCACGGAGATCGCCCGTAATATTGCCGTGGAAACCGCTCACTACCTGGTGGTGGGCGATTATGCCTCGCTGGAGGCATTTCTCGCCAAGGCGGCGCAACACCCCCACATCACCCGCATCCAGGTGTGCGGCGACACGGGTATCTCCTTTGGCGAGGTGGGACGTTCGGGCGAAGGGGATGCGATGGTTGTGGTCCCGAATCCCCAGCCGTTATCGCCGCCACCGGGTGAGAACCCAAGCACCCGGATTGCTGAAAACGCGATGTGGGTCTGGCAACCGGTCACGGCCGGCACGCTGGTGGGGTGGGTCAGGATCACCTATAGCTTGCAGGAAATCAGCCAGATGCAACGGGATATCTGGCAGCATGGACTCATCATAGGACTCATCTGGATGGTCGTCTCGGTGCTGCTGATCATTCAGGTTCTCAAGCGGCCGGCCATGGCCATCCGTAATCTCTCCGACTTTGCCCGGAAGCTCCCCTCAGCCAGAGGGGCGCAGGTGCGGGTGGAGTATTTCGCCGAGGAGATCCAGCGCCTGGGAGAGTCGCTTAACTATGCGTCAAACGAGTTGCGCACCATGGAATTGTCTCTTTTTGCCGAGCAGGAGCGATTGCGCACGGCCCTTGGGGAAGAGGAGCAGGCAGAGAGTCGACTGAGGGAGTTGAATCGTACCTTGGAAGAACGGGTCCAGGAGGAACTTAATCGCAGCCGCGGGAAGGACCTTGTGCTCATGCAGCAGGCCCGTCACGCCATGATGGGCGAGATGTTGATGAATATTGCCCACCAATGGCGCCAGCCCCTGAACGCCATCGGCGCACGCATACAGGAGATGACGTTTCTGCTGGAACAGGGCGAGATCGAGCCTGCTGCGGCAAAGGCCTATACGGCTGACGTCATGGAGATCCTCATGGAAATGTCGCGTACCATTGAACGCTTCCGGAATTTCTACCAACCCACGTCAAATAGCACGTCCGCCCTCCAGCCGATCGCCGCGATCCGCGAGGCAATGGCCATCGTGGAAACCACCTACCGTGAACAGGGGATCGAGATCCGCCTGGATGGGCGCTCGTACCTGCCCATCCAGTGTGCTCCCGGCGATTTCTCCCAATGTGTCCTGATCATTATGGCAAATGCCCGCGACGCCATTCTGGAACGCCGCGTTTCAGACGGTCGGATCGAAATCACGGTTGATAGCCTCAACGAAAGCAGCAGAAACCGGATATGCATCAGTGACAATGGCGGTGGCATCCCGGAGGAATTGCTGGTGCGGGTATTCGATCCGTACGTCACCACCAAATTCCAGTCACAGGGAGTGGGACTGGGGCTTTTCATAGCCCGTCAGATAGTGGAAAATCGCTTGAATGGGAGCATCCGTGCCCGCAATACGGCAACAGGGGCTGAGTTTATTCTGGAGGTGTAGCCATGACCGCTGGAGAACGCCTGAAGCAGATGACTGTACTCTTTGCCGAGGATGAATACTTGCCGCGCAAGTCCATTGCAAACTTTCTGAAACGGCAGGTGGGGAAGCTGGAGGTTGCTGAAAACGGCAGGCAGGGGTTGGCGTTGTTCATGGCTCACCGGCCGGGGATAGTGATAACCGACCTGGAGATGCCGGAGATGAACGGCATGGAGATGGTCCGGGCCATCAGGGAGATGGAGACGTCGGTGCCGATCATCATCACCACCGGTTATGACGACGATGAACACCGTTGCGAGCTTGCCGACCGGATACTGATCAAGCCGGTTGTCTTCGGCAAGCTTTTGGAAACCATCGAGGAATGCGTCGCGGAGCGGTACGGGCCGGAGTAAGGGAGTGCCCATCCGTGATGTCAGAATGCGGATCAAACGAATGCCGGGGGCAATCGCCGCCCCTGGCGATACCCCCGTACCGGCTTTGTTGGCGAACTGTGACGCAGTTGGAAATACGGTCCGTTTGTCAGGATGTATGCACCCCGAGCGTCGCGATGACGCAGGGGATGGACTATCGCAGCACCGCTTCCGCCATGACCTCTGCCACATCCCTCACCCGCACGCCCTCGGCTTTGACGTCCTTGAGTCCGTCCTCGAACATGGTCAGGCAATAGGGGCAGGAAACACAAATGGTATCGGGCTTCTCCTCCAGAGCTTCCTTCACCCTGTTCAGGTTGATCCGCTCGCCGGTGAACTCCTCCATCCACATCCTCCCCCCGCCGGCAC
Organism: Desulfuromonadaceae bacterium; assembly: GCA_036514355.1. Lineage (GTDB taxonomy): Bacteria > Desulfobacterota > Desulfuromonadia > Geobacterales > Pseudopelobacteraceae > JACPFJ01. The sequence continues at coordinate 2,603 of DATBXI010000299.1, read as the reverse complement.
CGCAGCAGAAGGCGTTGTTGCGGGTACGCCCCATCTCCGCCGGGGTTGCGCCGGTGGCTGCCGCGATCACCTCCCGCGGGGCCTCGTAGACGTCGTTGTGCCTTCCCAGGTAGCAGGAATCGTGGAACACCGTGGCCCCGAACTCCGCCGTGGCCTTGGGCCCCAGTTTCCCCTGCCTGACCAGGTCGGCCAGGAGCTCGCTGTGGTGGATCACCTCCAGCTCCAGGCCGTACTGGCGGTAGTCGTTCTTCAGGGTGGTGAAGCAATGGGGGCATTGGGTAATGACCTTGGTAACCCCCCGCTCGGTGAAGATGGCGGCATTCTCCTTTGCCATCCGGTCGAAGACAAACTCGTTGCCCAGCCTGCGCACGCTGTCGCCGCAGCATCGCTCGTCCTTGCCCAGCACCCCCCAGGAGATGCCGGCCTTGTCCAGCAGCTGGGCCAGGGCCACGGTCACCTGCTTGGCCCGCGAGTCGAAGGAACCCGCGCACCCCACATAGAACAGGTACTCGGTGGTTGCCTGGTCAAAGGGTTTCACCGTCATCTGGCTGTACCACTTGGTGCGCTCCGTGGGGGCGATCCCCCAGGGATTGCTGCGCGCCTCCATGTTCTCGAACAGGTTCAGCAGCTCCTCGGGGAAGCTGGCCTCGTTCTCCACCAGGTGACGGCGCATCTGGATGATCTTGGGCATCTGCTCGATGAAGACCGGGCACGACTCCATGCAGGCCCCGCAGGTGGTGCAGGCCCAGATGGCCTCCTCGGAGCAGCTCCCCTCGCCGGCATCGCCGATAAGGGGCATGCGGGGTGTCTCCCCCCGCTGCAGGAGCGGGCCGTTTTCCATCAGGTTGACCTTGATGTCGTGGATGATGGCCCGGGGATTGAGCGGCTTGCCGGTGTTCCCGGCCGGGCAGGCCACCTGGCAGCGGCCGCACTCGGTGCAGGAAAGGGAATCCAGGAGGTCCTTCCAGGTGAAACGCCCCACCGTGTCCACCCCGAAGCTGCTGCCGGCCACGAACTCCTCCCGGGGCTGGGTGTTGGGCCGCTCCAGCCGGCGGAAGAAGCAGTTGGGGATGGCGGTCAGGATGTGCAGGTGCTTGCTGTAGGGGAGGTAGTTCATGAACGCGAGCAAGGCTACCGCGTGCAGCCACCAGCAGATGGCGTACACCGTTTCCGCCGAGGCCGGGGGTACGAGTTGGGCCGCTCTAGCCGACACGGGCAGCCAGGCCTGGGCGCCGGCCATCTCCCCCCCTGCCAGGCGGCTGGCGTTGATGCCGAAGAAGGCCAGCATCAGGAGGGCGATCAGGGAGAGGATGAAGAAGGCCTCGGGGGTGCGGGCCTCGGGGTACGGCGGGGCAACGACCCGACGCACGGCGGCAGCGACGACCGCCAGCAATGCCAGCAAAGATATGACGTCCAGCACCAGGAGCAGCGGGTGGTAGATCCCCTGGGGGAGCTGCTCCAGGCTGACGGCGGGGAAGACGCCGTGCAGCATGAACTCGCCGTTGGCGATCAGGAGGATGAGGAAGGACCAGAAGATGATGAAGTGGTCGATGCCGAACGGCCTGGCCAGGACCCGCTTCTGGCCGAAGGCGTATTCCAGCATGGCGCCGATGCGTTGCCCAATGCGGTCAAAGCGGTCTTCGGGCCGGCCCAGGGTGATGAGCGAGACCCGTTTCCAGGCGCCCCAGGCAAAGATGGCCAGGGACAGGAGCAACAGCGGGGTGAATATGGTCGGGTTGGGTGTCATGGTTAAGACCTCAATCTTTGCCACAGAGACACAGAGACACAGAGGACAAGCAAAAAAGAGGAAATCTCAAGAACAGGGGAAACGACAAAGTACGCACATTTCAGACGTAGCTCCAAGGTCCCCTTGTGTGTCGTAAGGATTGTTCTCTGTGTCTCTGTGTCTCCGTGGCAGATGTTTGTTTTATGGTGTGCTTCTTTGCTGTTGTTTCAGTTCCCTGATCCGTTTCGTGATGGCGGGCACCACCTGGAACAGGTCGCCGACGATGCCGTAGGTAGCCACCTCGAAGATGGGGGCCTGGCGGTCGCGGTTGATGGCGATGACCATGTCCGAGTCCTGCATCCCCACCAGGTGCTGGATGGCGCCGCTGATGCCGCAGGCGATGTAGATCTTGGGACGTACGGTCTTGCCGGTCTGCCCCACCTGGCGGTCCTGGGGCATCCAGCCGGCATCCACGGCGCTGCGGGAGGCGCCCACCACGCCCCCCAGCTCGTCGGCCAGCTCCTGCAGCAGGGCAAAGTTCTCGGGGGCCATCATGCCACGGCCGCCGGAGACGATGAAGTCGGCGCCGGTGATGTCCACGTGGCCGGCCCCCTTGGTGTCGCGGATGATCTCGATGACCTTGGTGAGGATGTTCTCCTCGGGGACCGTGAACTCCTCGCGGATGATGGTGCCCTGGCCGCCCGGCTTTGCCTCCGGCATGGGCATGACGTTGGGACGCACCGTGGCCATCTGGGGACGGAATTTGTCGCACATGATGGTGGCCATGATGTTGCCGCCAAAGGCGGGACGGGTCTGCATGAGGTTGCGTTTGTCGTCGATGTCGAGGCCGGTGCAGTCGGCGGTGAGGCCGGTGGCG
>DATBXI010000298.1:0-2794 GCA_036514355.1 Desulfuromonadaceae bacterium | reverse complement strand
GATGCCCGGCACGCCCGGGATGTTGTCCGACGAGTCGCCGGCCAGGCCGAGGATGTCCGCCACCAGTTCCGGCCCCACGCCGAAACGCTCGTGCACCTCGGGGATGCCCGATGTCTTGTCCTTCATGGTGTCCAGCAGGGTGACCCGGTCGGTCACGATCTGCATCAGGTCCTTGTCGCCGGTCACCACCACCACCCGGCCCCCGCCGGCGCTGAAGCGGCCGGCCAGACAGCCGATGATGTCGTCCGCTTCGAACCCCTCCCGTTCCAGCACCGGGATGTTGAAGGCGGCCACCACCTCGCGGATCGGTCCCATCTGCTGGCGCAGGTCGTCCGGCATGGCGGCCCGGTTGGCCTTGTAGTCGGGGTATATCTCCGTGCGGAAGGTTATCCGGCCGGCGTCGAAGACCACCGCTACATGCCGGGGATCGTGGTCCTTGAGCAGCTTGAGCAGCATCTGGATGAAGCCGTAGATGGCGTTGGTGGGAACGCCGCTGGGGGAGGAGAGGTGGCGGATGGCGTAGTAGGCCCGGTAGATGTAGGAAGAACCGTCGACCAGGTAGAGGGTGTCGTCATGACTCATGGCGCCTCACCGGTGCCCTGCTGGTCGCGGATGAAGAGCATGAACGCCATGGAGGGCCTGCGGCTGGATTCCCGCATGGCGAACTGCATGCCGTCGAAGCGCCATCCCTTGGCGGTCCACTCGTTAAGCGCCTCTTCTATCGTATCCTCGGTCACGGTTCCCAGTTCAACCACTTTATAGATCAGCATAGCCCTTCCTCTGCGGTATTTCGCCCATAGTAGCCAATGGGTGCCAACTCTTCAAGGAGAAACGAAAAAGGCGGCCCGGGGGGCCGCCTCTTCTTCATACCACGCAGTGTTTCGGACTATTTCTGGAATCCCAGCTTGGCGGATATCTCCTCGGCCGCCTTCGTGACCAGCGGGATCAGCTCCTTTTCCATCCGCTCGTCGGAGAAGCGCATGGAGGGACCGGAGATGCTGACCGCACCGATGATGCGGCGGGTGTAGTCGCGGATCGGGGCGCCGACGCATTTCACGCCGACATCGAGTTCCTCGTTGTCCACGGCATAGCCCTGCTCGGCAATGACCTTGAGTTGCTGCTTGAGGAGTTCCCGGTCGGTGACGGTGTTGCTGGTGAAACGCTTGAGCTCCTTGGTGGGGAGGTAGTGCTCCAGCTCCTCGTCGCTCATGTAGGCGATCTGGATCTTGCCGGCGGCGGTGCAATAAGCCGGCAGGCGCGAACCGACCCGCGGCACGACCCGCACGGTCAAATCGGTTTCCACCGCATCCAGGTAGATGATGTTGAGTTCCTTGAGGATGGCTACATAGGTGGTCTCGTTGCACTCCTTGACCAGGGCCTCCAGTACCGGTTTGGACTGGCGCAGCAGTCCCATCTGGCGGATAAAGGTCTGGCCCAGCTCCAGGGTCTTGAGTCCCAGGCGGTAGTTCTCCGTCACCCGATTCTGTTCGATGTAGCCCCGTGACTCCAGTGTGGCCAGCAGTCTGAATACGTTATTCTTATGGAGTTTCAGGCGCTTGCTGAGTTCGGTGACGCCCAGTTCGTCGATTTCGTCGTGAAACTGCTCCAGCAGGTCCAGGGCGTGGGATACGGCCTGGATGAGATATTCCGATTTTTCTTTTTTTGCCATGGTTGTGTCCTGTTACGTGGATTAATGAGGAATTTTGCGACTCATAATATGTTGAAAAATAGTAAAAATATCAAGTACCGGTATGGAAGGCACCATTTTGTGCTGTTTTGTTAAAAACATAGAATATTGTTTTATAATTGTCAAGTACGAAAAATTGCTTTATATTTTATTTCCGGATGGGAAATTCCGGGCATGTCGGCGGGGAAAAATAGAACATATCAGAGGTGGGGTGATGTTGAACCTGAGAAAGAAAATCCTCGTGGCCATCGACGGCTCGCCCCAGTCCGACAAGGCCGCCGAGGAAGCCGTCAGGATGGCGATCGACAATCGCAGCCCCTTCAAGAGCCGCATCTATGCCATGCTGGTACTGCCCAACGCGCCCACCGCCACCTATGCCGACTTTGTCCCCACGGCACCGCTCACGGAAACCGAGAAGTGGGACGAACTGCGGCAGCGGATATTTTACGTGATCGAGAAGTGCGCCTCCGAGAACGACGTCCCCCTGGAGATGATCGTCGAGTACGGCGAACCGGTGGACAAGCTGCTGGAGTTCGCCAAGCATGAGCAGATCGACGTGATCGTCATCGGGAGTTCCGGCAAGGGGTTCATCCAGCGCCGGCTCAAGGGGAGCGTCTCCCACAAGGTCGCCACCAGCGCCCCCTGTTCGGTCTACATCGTGCGGGGCTAAAAGCAGAATCTGCCCCAGAGGCACAGAAACACAGAGAAATCTATGAAGGACTAATTACCCTCCGCAAATCAAGCTTCGATGCTCGCAACAGATCACCGTGCATTTCTCCAATAAATCTCTGTGCATCCTCCGTGTCTCTGTGTCTCTGTGGCAGGTGTTTTGTTCAGATTTATTCCATCTAAGAAAGGCAGTCCATGAAATTCACGCAGTTCTTCCGTCCCCTCCTCCTGGCCGTTCTCCTGAGTCTACCGCTTCCAGCCCTGAGTGCCGAATCCTTCCGTGTCCCGATCCTGCTCTATCACCGTCTGGGGCCGACCGTTGCCGACGGCATGACCATGACCACCACGGTGTTCGAATCCCACATGAAATACCTGCACGACAACGGCTACACCGTGATCCCGTTGCGCCGGCTGGTGGACTATTACCGAGGCAAGGCG
>DATBXI010000297.1:0-3436 GCA_036514355.1 Desulfuromonadaceae bacterium | reverse complement strand
CCCTGTGATCGATGCCAGAAGTGAGACGAGAGGCGGCTGCACCTCCAGAATCACCCGTGCGCCCTGCGCTGCCAGCAGAGGGATGTAGCGGCCAAACTGGAGGGCGTCGCCGAGCCCCTGTTCGCAATATACGAGGATGCTCCGCCCTTCAAGCGGGCAGCCGTCCCAGCGGGGCTGGGAATAGACCCGCTGGTCAATCGTCTTCATCGCCGCAAAGCGCGCCTCGTAGTCGGCGAAACCGGCTATGAAGTCCCCTGCCCGGAGCAGATGTGCCGCCCGATTGTAACGGGCTTCCGCACATGCCGGGAATTGCGCCAGGACCAGATCGTAGCAATTGCGTGACTCTTCATACCGTCCCTGCTCGCCCAACACATAGCCGAGGTTCAGCAACGTTTCAAGGGAGTGGGGCGCTAGGACAAGCACCCTGCGGAAACACTCTTCCGCGGCAGCGTACTCGCCCGCACCTGCATACGAAACCCCCAGATTGAAGCAAGCTTCCGGGGTTTCCGGACATGAAACCGGCGTATCTTTCAACTGTTCACCATACTTCGTGGAGCCATCCATTCACTAAAAATCGGCGATCTGATTCAATCGCTGCTTGTAATGCTGTGTTGAGACATAGGTTTCTTGATCTTCCAACTCGATATATTTTCTCATCATGTCATCCAGAATGGAATTATATAACGGGATATGTTGGTCATCGGCATGTTTATCATAGCCCATGAAGTTGTTGTATATCAAGTAAGCCACTCTCGCGGCGCAAAAATTATACCTGGTTTCCTCTTCAGGATTCGGGGAGTCATATTTCAATACGTTGTTCAAGGTCAGTGCCGGCTGGTAGGCATCATGTAACTTGAGGCTTTCTGCCAGGCTCTGCTGCGCATGCTTCGTATCTTTGGCGGCATAACAGGCGAGTGCCATGATGTAATATAGCTCGCTGTCGGCGTCACCAAACCACAACGCCTGATTGCAGCTATGGATCGCCGCGTCATAATTGCCTTGTTCATATTCGGCCTGTGCCCGCAGCTTCAGCTTTTCGCTATTTATCCGCCCAACGGACGGCGATAACTCTCCCACAGCAAGCTCGATGGCCAGGAGGGATACCGTCGGGGGATGAACCGTTTTCGCCGCTTGGTGGCGTTTCCGCTTTTTTTCCACCGCTGCCTGGAGAAGGCGCAGCGGTTGGCCCACCAGCCTGTCGGACAGTGCGGCATCCTGCCAGACGATGATTTCCTGCTGCAACCCCGTTGAACCGCGCACCAGGGAGAGCTTCCACTCCAGCTCGGACAGGTCCCGGCAAAGGCACACAGGATGGCATACCGCCTGATGATACGGAAGGTTAGGCGTGCCGAAACAGATAAGTCCGAGCGACGCCGCGTCACACAATCCCTGCCCTGCTCCGCAGGCGATCAGATTCACGTAGTAGGTGCATGCGGACATCTCCTGCATGTACTCGTAGGGGTCGCCCCACCGGGTCATATCTTCGAAATTCAGATACCGGCAGACAATGGGCATCCCGAGCCTCTGCTCGAGAAACATCACGGTGGCGTCGAAACCGCCCCGGTCAGCCGCCTCGTTACCATGGGTGAGCATCATGACGAACCGTTTATCGAACCACACGGCCGCGTTTTTCTGCCCCTTGCAGGCATTCCGGACATGGTACGGGCTGCGCGGATAGGGGAACGCCACCGGCTGCGGCAGGTCGTAAACCCAGGCTGGCGCCCGCAGCATATGATCCAGAAACAGATCATAGCCGGGCAGGGGGCCCTTCAACGACCTCGCATATTCTGTGTGGTGGTGTTCGTTCTGAAAATAGGCATGGAGGACCTTGCCATTCCCGGGAGGGCGAAGAATCGGGTCGAGCGATATGACGACATCATAGTCATCTATGGGCACCTCATCAATATGACGTACATTTTCCACATGATCGTCAAACGCCTGCTGATGGTAATCGATCTTTTGCCGCACATTTTTCGAGTCATGGCAAAACGGTACGACATACCAATCGGCCTGGAACAGATGCGCCATCTCAAGATAGCTATATTTGGACGGCCATTTCTGTAACACTTTCAACGGATCAGCAACATCATACCGCTCGCTGCGCCAGGGGCCGAACACATCGCAGGCCTGTTTTACGATGGCAACCTTCAGCCCGTCCATCTCCGGGTGCCCTGTCACAAATCGATCTCCGGCGCGCGCCTTTCGGTAGGGATGCCTGAAGAGCATCGCCTCCGCTCCGACCCAGTGACCGTGGTACCCGAGCAGTTCCAGATAATCCGTGAGGTTGTTGATGTAGAGCCCGAACTGGATAAGATGCGCGCTGTTGACCCTGAGCAGCAGGTCCGGCTTGAATCTGGTGATGGTCTCTGCGGCACCGATTGCCACGAATAATTCGCACCCCTCCGCATCGACGGTGATGATGTCGACCGCGTCGATCGCACTGGAGCTGACGACGTCATCCAGCCTCACGACATCGACGTACTGCTCCTTGTACGCCCCAAAGTTCGGCTGGCCGATACAGGACAGGCCAGAGTCCCTATCCTTGTGCGGCGATTTGAGTATCCTTCTGCCGGGGTAGTTGGAAATGGCCTGCTGATGAACGACGAATCTGCCTGTCATGTTGTTGAGAGCAAGATTCGCCCTGAGGATGTCGCACACCGCCGGATGCGGTTCGAAGCACAAGCCCCGCATCCCTTTGTGAAACGCGCCGACGAGGGAGAATGTCCCCACATGGGCGCCCACGTCGATGACAAAAGGTTGCCCGTATTCGCTGCACAGGTCATGGAATATTCTGACCAGGGACGCCTCCTCCGCAGCCAGAGAGGCCGTGCCGGATGTCGTCGGATTCCATGAGCCGGCGTAACGTACGGCTTCGGGATGGAGCGCTACCGCACGGTCTCCACCCAGCCTTCCCGTCAAATGCTGTCTGTCGCCGCCACCTGTCGTCATCTGCGTCGCTCCAAACCCCGCCGCCTTGCCATACAACCCCGTATCTACCGGCTGTGCCACCGATTCTTGTAATCCTCGATGCATCTCCGGAGCGCCTCTCCGTGTTCGGGCACGCCGTTTATTCCGGCGATCTCGATCTGCATCTGCAGCCACCCTCTGCCGGCATCAAAGCTCAGCAGGGTTTCGAGGGCATCCAGCATCCTCTGCTGCTCCTTCGCTTCGACAAACATGCTGTAAAAACCCTGCGCCATGCGAACGTCTTCAGGGGTGACCAGCCGATTGAGATGGTTTGACATCCATACCGCAATGTCCTCGATAGCCGCACCGATGGCATAAAAATGCAGGGGAAATATCGGCGGTGGCGAATCAAATGCATGAGGGGAAATGAACCCGTTTCTGACGCAAGTATTCGGAGGGGTCGTTGCGCAGGAAAAGAGAGCCTTGATTGTCACGTCAAAGGTCGTGCTATGGCAGCCGACAAAGATGA
>DATBXI010000296.1:0-5913 GCA_036514355.1 Desulfuromonadaceae bacterium | reverse complement strand
CTCCACCATCTGGGGCTTGTTGCGGTCGCACAGGCATTGCTCGCAGAAGCAGAAGGGGCAGACCTGACGGCAGGCATAGCATTTGATGCACTTGCTGAACTGTTCCTTCCAATAGGACCAGCGCTCGGCCGGGGTCAGGGCCTCCAGTCGGGCGATCTCGGCCGCGTACTTTTTCTCCAACTCGGGGGTGACCGGCGGAGTTACGGGGGGTATAAAATCGCATCCCTGGGGCAGGCGTTCGCCGCACTCGCGGCACTTGGGGGCGATGGTGTCACTGGTCAATGCCGCATCGGGATGGATGGTGGAGGCCAGCACCCCGGCGCAGGGAACCCCTATCAGGTAGATATCCTCCCGCTTCAACTGGGATTCCCCCATCAGCCCCACCAGGGCCTTCAGGTCGCATCCCTTGACCACGATGCCGATCCTGCCGCTCTTGGGGATCTCCTTCTTGGCCTTGGTCAGGTACACGGCCAGGTTGTTGACGCAGGCAGGGGTGAAGATCAGGTTGGCCGCATCATCGGCGTTGCTGACCACGATTGGCTGGGCCGAGCCCTTGCGACGGGCCGCGGCGTAGCCGACCACTGCAGATACCGCGCCTTCCGACAGGATACGTCGCGCTTCACCACGGATCGCCTCGGTGACGGCGGAGTAGATGGATGTGTCTATTGCTTGGGTCATGGAGAAACCTTTAAGTCAAAAGCATTGTTATAGAGTCGATCATGATAATGGAACGCGGATCTGCGCGGATGCGGCGGATTCACGCGGATTTTTAAAAAGATTGATTTTAAACCCAAAGATTTTGACTCTAATCCGCGTTGATCCGCTTAAATCCGGCCTTTTCCGCGTTCTATTGCCGTTAATGCCTTAAATCTGCTTGTACGCCTCTTGCAGCTCCGGCGAATTAAGCTTGCCCGACCACTGTTCCTCCAGGGCCAGTTCCTTGAACTCGGTCATGGGCCCCATGGCCCGTACCCGCTCGGTCAGTTCCGTCACCACCTCGACCCATTTGCCCCCTTCGGCGGCCGAGACCCAGGAGAATTGCAGGCGGTTCAGGTCTACGCCCACAAACTCCAGAAGCTTGCGGAAGGCGGCGAACCTGCGGCGGGCGTGGAAGTTGCCGGCGATGTAGTGGCAGTCGCCTGGATGGCAGCCGGAGACCAGCACGCCGTCCGCCCCCTGCTGGAATGCCTTGAGGATGAAGACCGGGTCGATGCGCCCGGTACAGGGGAACTTGAGCACCCGCACGTTGGGGGGGTACTGCATGCGGCTGGTGCCGGCCAGGTCGGCCCCGGCATAGGTGCACCAGGTACAGACAAAGGCAATGATCTTCGGTTCGAACGTGTGTTTCTGTTTTTCTGAATGCATAAAAACCTTCTTAATGGAACGCGGATCTGCGCGGATGCGGCGGATTTACGCGGATTTTTTGTAATCGGATACACCTTAAAGCCCTTTTGGTCTACCCCCATGTCTTTCAGGTTTTGCCGTTAATCCGCGCTTATCCGCTTAAATCCGGCCTTTTCCGCGTTCTATTGCCTTTGGTCTTTTCTTTATTACAACGCTTCGATCATTGCGACGATCTGTTCGTCTGTGTAGCCGTCCAACTCCACGCTCTTCGACGGGCAGGTGGCCTGACAGGTGCCGCAGCCGCCGCAGACGCCGGGGTTGACGTAGGCCACCACCTTGACCAGGTTCCCCTGGCGGTCCCGTATCTCCTTCTCCTCCACCGCACCGTAGGGGCAGACCTTCTTGCAGTAGAAGCAGCCAACGCAACCGGCCTCTTTTACTTTCGCCACGATCGGTTCCCGCTCCAGCTTGTCCTTGGCAAACATGGTCATGACCTTGGCCGCAGCAGCGCTGGCCTGGCTCACCGTGTCCGGGATGTCCTTGGGCCCCTGGCAGGCGCCGGCCAGGTATATGCCGGCCGTGGCGCACTCCACCGGCCTGAGTTTGGCGTGGGCCTCGGAGTAGAAGTGGTAGTTGTCGTAGGAGATGCCCAGCTTCTGGGCCAGGGTGTCGGCGCCCAACTGGGGCTGCACGGCCGTGGCCAGCACCACCATGTCGGCCTCGATCTCCACCTGCACACCCACGGCGATGTCGCTTCCCATGACCACGATCTTGTCGCCCTTCTGATACAGACGGGAGACCATGCCGCGGATGTAGACCGCTTCTTCCTCCTCGATGGACCTGCGCCAGAATTCGTCGTAACTTTTGCCGGGGGTGCGGGCGTCCATGAAGAAAACGTAGGCCTGGCCGTCGTGCACCTTGTGGTGGTAGAGCATGGTGTGCTTGGCGGTGTACATGCAGCAGATCTTGGAGCAGTAGGAGATACCTTTCTCCCTGGCCCTGCTGCCGACGCACTGGATGAAGACGATTTGCTTCGGCTCACGGCCGTCCGAGGGGCGCAGGATCTTGCCGCCCGTGGGGCCGGAGGCCGAGGCCAGGCGCTCGAAGGTCATACCGTCGATGACGTCGGGGATCTTGTTGTGGCCGAATTCCCCGTACCCCTTGATGGGTGAGCCCTTGGGCTTTTCATCGATGGAGTAGAGCTTGAACCCGGTGGCCACCACGATGGCGCCCACCGGCTCCACAATCAGGGTGTCCTCCTGCTCGTAGTCCACGGCGCCGGGACCGCACACCTTCTGGCAGACCCCGCATTTGCCGGTCTTGAACTTGGTGCAGTTCTCACGGTCGATGACCGGGGTGTTGGGCACGGCCTGGGGGAAGGGGACGTAGATGGCCGGACGCATGCCCAGGTTGCAGTCGAAGCTGTTGAGGATCTTTTTCTGAGGGCATTTGGTCATGCAGATGCCGCAGCCGGTGCACTTGTCTTCGTCAACGGAGCGGGCCTTCTTGCGGACCGTGACCTGGAAGTTGCCGATGTAGCCGTCCACCTGCTCGATTTCGCTGTAGGTGTGGAGCGTGATGCGGGGGTGGTTGGCCACGTCCACCATCTTTGGGGTCATGATGCACTGGGAGCAGTCCAGGGTGGGGAAGGTCTCGGAGAGCTGGGCCATGTGGCCACCGATGGAGGGTTCGCGCTCCACCAGCACCACCTCGTGGCCGGCTTCGGCGATGTCCAGGGCCGCCTGGATGCCGGCGATGCCGCCGCCGATGACCAGGGCACGCTTGGTGACCGGTACGGTGATGGTGGGGAGCACCCGGTTCCGTTTTACCCGCTCCACCATCATGCCCACGATCTCGATGGCCTTTGCCGTGGCCTCTGCCCTATCCTCGTGGACCCAGGAACAGTGCTCTCGGATATTGGCCATCTCGCAGAGGAAGGGGTTCAGCCCGGCCGCCTCCACCGCTTTGCGGAACGTCCGTTCGTGCATGCGGGGCGAGCAGGCCGCCACCACCACGTGGGAGAGGCGCTGCTCGGTTATGGCTTTCTTGAGCAGGCTCTGGCCCGGGTCGGAGCACATGTACTTGTAGTCGGTGGCAAAGGCCACGCCGGGCAGCTGCCCTACTTCCTGCGCCACCCGCTCGACATCGACCGTCCGAGATATGTTCTCGCCGCAGTGGCAGACAAATACGCCGATTCTGGACATCTAGATTCCTTTTACTTTTGCCACAGAGACACAGAGACTCAGAGAAAACAGAAAAAATTTGAAATCTTTTTGGGTTCACCCTCAAAGGTTTTCGTTTTGTGCATCCTCTTGCTTGTTGCCTTTGACGTTCTCTGTGTCTCTGCGTCTCTGTGGCAGGTTATACAGGCTGTAGTTCCTTGGAGATCAATCCCAGCTTGTTGAGCGTCGTCAGCAGTTTTTCCGGTGTCACCGGCTTGACCAGATGGGCGGCGGACTGGGCCGACACGTAGGACTCGATCACGTCCTTGGGGGTGCTGAGGCTGGTCAGCACGATGATGTTGACCCCCTTGTCGGGGGTGATGCCCTGCTCCCGTTCCAGGCGCCGGATGGTTTTGGCCGCCTCGTGGCCGTCCATGCCGGGCATGATGATGTCGAGCAGGATCAGGTCATAGGGTGCGCCGCCGCCGATTGCGCCCCGGTATTTATCCACCGCCTCCTGTCCATTGGCAGCCATGTCGAGCGATCCGCGTCCGTTCAGGTATTCGGCGATCAGTTCGCGGCCGAGTTGGTCGTCATCAACGATCAGACATTTCATGACATCCTCCTGTATCCTGCGTAATAGGAGCGCCTCTCGGGCGCGCACCAGGAGAATAGCACGGGATGGGCAGTATGTCTCGCTTACAACAACCGTTTTTCCTTCAAAAGGGGCATGGGGTTGACGATCAGGGCATCCAGGCCGAGTTTTTGCGGCGCCAGCCCGCAGGCCATGCCCACCAGTTGGGTGATGTAGAATACCGGCATGTCGTAGCTGACGTTGTAGACCCCCTCGATCTCCCGTTGGCGGATATCCAGGTTGCCGTGACACAACGGGCAGCCAACCATGATGCAGTCTGCCCCTGCCGCCTTGGCCGCATCGAGGATGGCGTTGGTGAGCTGGATGACCACGCCGGGCCGCGACAGGGTGAAGTTGGCGCCGCAGCATTCCATGCGGTGGCTCCAGGCTACGGTCTCCGCTCCGGCGGCCTCGATAACCCGCTCCATGATGGTGGGCGCCTCGACGCAGTCCAGGTTCGGCACCTCGGGCGGCCGGGTCAGCAGGCAGCCGTAGTAGCAAGCCACCTTCAGGCCGGACAACGGCTTCTTAACCGCTGCGGCAAGCCGTTCCAGCCCCAGGTCCCGGGCCAGGATCTCCAGCAGGTGCTTGACGTTGCCGTCCAGGTGGACCTTTGCGTCAATGGCTTTTTCCACCTGTTTGCGCTTGGTCTCGTTCTCTTCAAGGGTGTGCTGGGTAAACTTGAGGCGTGAGAAGCAGGCGGCGCAGGCCACGGCCAAATCTCCTTCGACCTGTTCGGCCATCTCCAGGTTCTTGGCGCACAGGGAAAGGGACAGCAGTTCGTCCACGTTGTGGGCCGGCGTGGCGCCGCAGCAGAACCAGTCCGGCACCTCGGTCAGGCCGATGTTCAGTGTTTTGAACAGCTCCCGTGTGGAGAGGTCGTATTCGCCGGCCGAGGCGTGCAGGGAGCAACCGGGGTAGTAGGCGTATGAAAGTTTATCGGTCATGGTGTTCCTTTGATGGTATAGGTCCTATGGGACGTATGGGACCTATAAAAAGCTTTACAGTGCCTCGCCGTTCTTCCGCATCTCTTCGATCCGCGAGAAGATCCGCTCGATCTCGTTCAGGTTCCGGTTCTTGCTGTGGAACATCTTCAGTTTTCCTTTGGTGATCAGTTTGGGGCCGAGCATCAGGTCTTTCAGGAACTGGCCGGATTTGACGTTGAACACGGCGGCCAGGCGCATCTCGTACTGGCGGCCGTAGGTGCGGATGTTCTGCAGGAAGAGCTTGTTGGCGAGCTGCACGTAACTCTCCTTCGAGGGGCCTTCCGCGTCCCAGGAGAGCTTGCGCAGGGCATCCATGATGGAGGCCAGGTGCACCTTGTTGGGGCAGCGGGTGGAGCAGGTCTCGCACGAGGCGCAATACCAGATGGACCGCCCCGCCAGGATGCGCTGCCACTGGCCAAGTTGCAGCAGGCGCACCACCCGGTTGGGGGGATGCTCCATGAAGGTGGCCATGGGGCAGCCGGCGGAGCACTTGCCGCACTGGAAACAGCGCCGCACCGACGTGCCGGAAAGCGTTTCCACCTTGCGGACAAAGTCGACGTCCATGGTCTCCGTCGACAGGAGCATCTTCTTTTTTTTCACGAAAACCCCTTTTTACTATTGCTAAAACAACGGAAAGGCCCGCCCGGCCGCCGCCGGAAGGCCGGCTCAACGGCGTGCGGGCGGATAGAATGGCCTAAATCCTTGACACTCTTTACACAATTGTTCTTCAAATTGCAAGATTAAAATTGAACCAAATTCTTCTGATTTTAGCCATAATAAAAACTGC
>DATBXI010000295.1:0-12323 GCA_036514355.1 Desulfuromonadaceae bacterium | reverse complement strand
CGGGGGCGGCAAGCAGCATGGTCGCGAGCACTGCCGTGAGCAGATGGCGCAGCAGGTGCCCCGCTTTTCCGCATGTCCGCCCTAGCTCAGGGTCACTCATAGGTCTTTCTCAGCAGGTGCAGCAGCCACGCCGCCAGGAGCGCCCCGGCCACGGCGAACGCCCCGGCGATCCGTCGTTTGCGGTGGGACGCGTCGATGGCCCGGAGCGTGTCCTGAATCTTCTCCAGGTCGGACCGGATCCGGGCGGACTCCTGTTTGACCATTGCCACGTTCACGTTATGGAACAGGGTATGAAAGCGGTTGCGCACCGCGAAGACCCCTTTTTCCATTTTCTCGGTATCCACGCCCTTTGCTTTGTAGGCGTTGATCCTGGCATCGATGGCAATGATCATGGACTCGGTCTCCTGCATGGCCGCCTTGATCGTCCGCGCCCGCTCGAAGCTGTGGCAGCGGCTGCAGGATTGCTCGTTGATCAGGTCCAGGGCCGCCTTGAGCACCAGGTGGTTGGCGTGGCAGGTGACGCAGGTCGGTCCCCCCTTGCCCAGGGCCCGGCCGTGGGCGCTGGCCAGGTAATCGTTCATCACCCCCACGTGGCAGCGGCCGCAGAAGGCGGGGATCGCCGCCTCCTTGGGCGCGCCCAGGAATCCCCGGGCCGGGCTCATGGCATTGGCCGCATCCTTGGGATCGCCGCCGTGGCAGTCATTGCAGGCGATGCTGTTTTCGGCGTGGATGCTGCCGCGCCAGAGAGTGACCGGCTCCCCGAGCCTGCCGGGCATGGTGCTGTGACACTGGATGCAGACAATGGGGGCTTGGTCGGCCGCACCAACCATGGCCGGCAGCATCAGGATGAACAGCAGTACAAAGGTGTTCGCCGCTTGTCGTGCGTATGTCATGAGTAATGCCCCCAAACGCTGAGTCCGATCCAGAGCAGGATGCCTCCCACGGCGCAGACCATGAAGAGCGGCCGCTTCAGGGGATGCCTCTCCGCTCCCCGGTCGACGAACGGGAGCAGCGCCAGAAAGGTCATGGCCGCTCCCTGCACCGCCAGGCCGATCACCTCGCTGGGGAACAACTTCAGGGTCTGGTAGTTGGCCAGGAAATACCACTCGGGTTTGATGTGGGCCGGGGTCTGGAAGGGATTGGCCGCAACAAAGGCGTCCTTGGGGAAGAGCAGGTAGGGGTCGATGAACACGATCCCCAGGAAGCAGGCCAGGTAGATGGAGATGGAAGTCAGGTCCTGCAGGGCGTAGTTGGGGAAGAAGGGGATGCCGCCCGGATGGTCTTCATACCGGAATCGGTCCGCCTGCCAGCGGTTTTTCGTCTCCGTAAGGCCGAAGGGCGGGGTGGATACGCCGATCCGTTCCAGCAGGAACAGGTGCAGCCCGACCAGGGCGGCGATGACGATCGGGATGAAGGCCACGTGCAGGGCAAAGAACCGTCCCAGGGTGGGGGGACCGACCAGCGTGCCTCCGCGCAGGAACTCCACCAGGTATGGGCCGATCACCGGGATGGCCCCAGCGCTGTTGGTGGCCACGGTGGTGGCCCAGAACGAGAGCTGGCTCCAGGGGAGCAGGTAACCGGTCAGGGAGGTGCCCTGGACCAGGGCGAAGAGCGTGAAACCGCTGACCCAGTTCAACTCCCGGGGGCTTTTGTAGCTCCCCATGAAGAGCACGGAGAACATGTGCAGGAAGAGCACCACCATCATCATGTTGGAGCCCACGGCATGGCAGACGCGGATCAGCCAGCCGAAGGGGACATCGTTCATGATATAGGTCACGCTCTTGAAGGCCTTGTCCGCGTCCGGAACGTAATGGATCAGGAGCAGGATGCCGGTTGCCACCTGCAGGGCGAAGATGAAGAGCAGGATGCTCCCCATGGAGTACCAGGCGTTGATGTTGGCCGGCAGCAGGTAGCCGGTCAGCTTCTTCTGCGCCAACTCGCGGACGCCGATACGCACGTCCATCCAGTCTATGAGTCGTTTGAACAGTGTCATGCGGCCTCCTGCCGGTCAACCTACGGTGATGATCCCATCGGTTACGCTAAAGGGGAGTTGGGCAAGCGGTCGGGGAGGAGGGCCGGAGATGACGGCGCCATCGGCGGTGTAGCGTCCGGCGTGGCAGGGGCAGAGAAACGTCTGTTTATCCTGCTCCCACCGCACGATGCACCCCAGGTGGGTACAGACGGCGGAGAGGGCGACCAGATCGCCCCCCTGTTTCTTTATCAGCACCGCCGAGGCGCCGGCGTATTCGAAGAATTTCGCTCCCCCCTCCGGCACATCCTTGAGCGGGATAACGACCTTGCCGGCCGAGCTTTCAGGGGGGTGGGGGGCAAGATAACGGTAGAGCGGATAGATTACGGCGGCCACGGCGCTTGCTGCCGCACCCCCCAGGCAAAGACCGAGGAATTTCCGCCTGCCGACAATGTCCATATTCCCTCCTGGTGCACAGGGTGCCATGGGTAGGTATCATAGCAGCGAAACGGCATTTTGCAAGGAATTAAGCGGCCATGGGGCGGGGCTTTCGAGGCTGAAAACCGACAGGGAGAGCTGCGCCGGGAAATGTTGCGGAAGGGTGCTTTTGCTGTTGACAGTGCGGATGGGCTTATGATATTTATCCTCTCCTCTTCACCACATTCCCCAGTAGCTCAGTCGGTAGAGCAGGTGGCTGTTAACCACCTTGTCCGTGGTTCGAGTCCGCGCTGGGGAGCCAAACGTTACCGAATCCACTAACTCCGAACGGGGTTGGTGGATTCGTTTTTTCAGCCGTGAATTTCATTGCCTCCACAAAGCGAGCGCTAGTTCCCCTTCACGACCGCCTCATCGCCCTTCAGGACGATTCTGTCCGACACCAGTTAAGGTCAAATAAATTGAAAGAGCGTGTAGAGTTCATCGGGCACGCTGCCGAATCTGAAGGGAAGTTCGCCAAGCGAGCTTGAATAATAACCAGCCCGAATATAGGGATTCGTGGTTGTCACAAAAGGCGTCGGAGCGAGTTTCAGCTCCCCTATCCGGGAACCGCGCGTCAAAATGTCCGTGTCGTAGTTCGTATTGTTTTCCGGCACTGCCATGATCAATGGTCTTGAGTACGATTTCTCCATGATGAATGCCTCGGCTCCCCGCTGCTCCATGTAGTATTGGAATCCCCAATGCCCCTGGAATACGAGTTTTTTGCCCGGGTAAGCCCCGGTGATTTTCTGGGCCGCATTGCGCGCCGACCCGGCCAGCTGGTAATCCGACCACGTGACTGTCATGGAAATCAGCCAGGCGCAAGCGAAGGGTATTGCGAAGGCCCTCGTACGCAGCAGTGCGATTTCATCCATGACAAAAGCATGCCTCATGTCCAGGACACGCACGATGAGCATACCCGCTGCCGGAACTGCGGGCAATATGGATCTCCCGTTTACTGACCAGTTTACAAACGAGGCGAACACAAAAGTTCCCATGATCCAGAGAAAAAGCAGCAGAGACTCCGCATCCCTCGTTTTCCACAGAAAATAAAGTGCAAGGGCGAGCAGGTGTATGCCTGCAACCATATACAGGGAGAGTTGCAGGAAATAGCCCCAGGAAAGGCCGGGGATCGGAATCAGGCAGAAGCCTATGGTAAGGAGTGGCACCGCGGAAATGGCCGCCACGACGGTCCGTTTGCGCCACAACAGCGGCATGAAGAAGAAACTTGAGATCAGGCACCCTCCAAAAAAGGAGAGTCCGGTGGTCAGATTCAGGATATCCTGTAACCCGTGCGCCTTTTTTGAATTGGCGTAGGAGGCGGCATCCAGCAGCAGTCCCCTGCCGTAGAGCGTCGCGGTCCACACCTGGTAGCAGCAGAGTATGACTATGGGGATCAACAACAGCCACAGGTGCCGTTTTCGTCCCTGTTTTGACAGCGTGTACACAATGAGAAGCGGGATGAGGCTTATGCCAAAATATTTCGTCAGGCACGAAATGGCGACCAGAAACGCTGCACAGAGCAACTCCCGATAGTCGTGGTTTTTTCCCCCGTGCACCCAGAAGAACACGGCCCAGACATATGACGCCACCATCATGGTGTCGCACATCACCGTGGCACTCGATAGGATGAAGACAGGAGTAGCCAAGCAGAAGAGGGTTGCAATCAAGGGCAAGCGCGACAGTTCACGGGCAAGGAAATAGGTGCCGATTACAGCTGCCAGTGCCGGCAGCAGGAAGGCCAGATGCAGGGAAACCTCGCTCCACCCGCCCACAAACGCCCAGGCTGCAATGTAGTACGAAGCCAGAGGGGGATTCTTTATGATTTCCGAAGCGCTGGACTCGGCTCCGTACCAGTTGATCCCAAACCCGTAGCAATCAAGGGGGTGGGACTGGATGTTGCGGGCCACCCAAATGAACAGCGGCTCATCGATATTGAACGCCTTTCCTATGAAAGGGAGCAGGCACAGCACGGTTACGGCTGCAAGCAGCAGGATTGAAAGCCGGTGTGACCGTGGATCATTGTATTCGGTGATCATCGTTGCTAATCGCTCCTGTTTGAGTGAATATGTAAGCCATTCATTTCCGGAACCGCGCCTTGAGTGCCGAAGCGGGGCAATTATCCGTTTCCTGCCACGATTGGTCAATGGGATTTCTTTCCGCCGTGCGAATCGGGCGGTTTTGCAGCGCATCACGACACCCGCACAGGAGCAGCAATGAGCATCAGCAACGAACAACTGGCCACCATCATCAGCTTCATCATCGACGAAACCGGGCTCAAGCCCTTCCAGGTGCAGCAGACCGTGGCGCTGCTGCGGGAGGGGGGCACGGTCCCCTTCATCGCCCGCTACCGCAAGGAGCAGACCGGCGAACTGGACGAGGTGCAGATCCGCACCATCGAGGAGCGCCACGCCTATTTCTGCGAACTGGAAGAGCGTAAGGCATCGATCCTCGCCACCATCGGGGAGCAGGGCAAGCTGACCCCCGAGCTGGCCGCCCGCATCGGGGCCACCCGATTGAAGACCGAGCTGGAAGACCTGTACCTCCCCTACAAGCCCAAGCGCCGTACCAAGGCCACCATTGCCCGCGAACGGGGACTGGAGCCCCTGGCCGACCTGATCGCTGCCCAGGAGCTGACCTCCGGCACGCCGGAGGAGGCGGCCGCACCTTTCGCGGACCCGGAACGGGAGGTGCCCGACGCGCGTGCAGCCCTGGAAGGGGCCGGGCATATCCTGGCCGAGCGGCTCTCCGACGATGCCGACGCCCGCGCCATGGTGCGGCGGCTGACCTGGGAACAAGGGGTGATGGCATCGCGGGTGGCCAGCGACAAGCGCGACCAGGTGACCAAGTTCGAGATGTACTACGACTACCAGGAGCCGCTGAAAAGCGTCCCGTCCCACCGTATGCTGGCCATGCGCCGCGGGGAAAAGGACGAGGTGCTGATCCTGACCGTCATGGCGCCGGCGGAGGAGATCGTGGCCGGCCTGAAGGCCCGTCTGGTGCGGGGGGAAAGCATCTTCCGGCCGCTTCTGGAGGCGGTGGCCGAAGACGCCTACAAGCGGCTGATCGCCCTTTCCATCGAGGGGGAACTGCGGCTGCAGGCCAAGAACCTGGCCGACGAGGCCGCCATCCGGGTCTTTGCCCAGAATCTGCGCAATCTGCTGCTGGCCCCGCCGGCCGGCGGCAAGCGGGTGCTGGGGGTCGATCCCGGCCTGCGCACCGGTTCCAAGCTGGCAGCGGTGGACGCCACCGGCCGGTACCTTTCGCACGTCACCATCTATCCCCACACCGGCGAGGGGCGGGTAGCCCAGGCCAAAAAGGAGTTGCTGCGGCTGGTGGAGAGCCACGCCATCGAGATGATCGCCATCGGCAACGGCACGGCCGGCCGGGAGATGGAGCTGTTTGCCAGGGAAACCCTGGCGGAAGCGGGGAAACAGGTGCCGGTGGTGATGGTCAGCGAGGCCGGCGCCAGCGTCTATTCGGCTTCTGAGATCGCCCGGTCCGAGTTTCCCGAGCTGGATCTGACCGTGCGCGGGGCCATCTCCATCGCCCGCCGCTTGCAGGACCCGCTGGCCGAGCTGGTCAAGATTGATCCCAAGAGCATCGGCGTCGGCCAGTACCAGCACGATGTCAACCAGGCCATGCTCAAGAAGGCGCTGGACGACGTGGTGGAGTCGTGCGTCAACTACGTGGGGGTCGATCTCAACACCGCCTCCTGGGCGCTCCTGTCCTACGTATCGGGCCTGGGACCCGCCCTGGCCAAGGCTGTCGTGGCCTGGCGCGACGAACAGGGGCCCTTCCCCGACCGCCAGGCCCTGCTCAAGGTGCCGCGCTTCGGCGCCAAGGCATTCGAGCAGGCGGCCGGCTTTCTGCGCATCCGCAACGGCACGCATCCGCTGGACAACAGCGCCGTGCATCCCGAGCGTTATGCCCTGGTGGCAGCCATGGCCGCCGACCTGGGAGTGACCCTGGAGCAGTTGGCCGGCGACCCGGCTCTGGCGGCGCGGATCGACCCCAAGCGCTACGTCACCCCGGAGGTGGGGTTGCCGACCCTGGCCGACATCATCGAGGAGCTGAAAAAACCGGGGCGCGACCCGCGCCGGCAGTTCGAGACCGCCTCCTTCCGCGACGACATCCGGGAGATCGGCGATCTGCGGGAGGGAATGATCCTGCAGGGGGTGGTGACCAACGTGACCGCCTTCGGGGCCTTCGTGGACGTGGGCGTGCACCAGGACGGCCTGGTGCATGTCAGCCACCTGGCCCACCGCTTTGTCAAAGACCCCAACGCGGCGGTGCGGGTGGGGGACGTGGTCAAGGTCAAGGTGCTCGAGGCCGATGTGCAGCGCAAGCGCATCGCCCTTTCCATCAAAGAGGCGGAGCCGGGAAAACCGGAGCGGCCGAAAGCGGCCGTAGGGAACGGGACGGCGGCTGCGCAGGCAAACGGGGCTTTGGACCTGAGCGCCATGGAACGTGCCGGGTTCCGGGTACGGCGGAAATAATCACCAACGTGCCCGGCGAGGCGGGGGTTTTTATACTTCAAAGATCATTTTCAGGAGTACACTAGTAATAACAGAAGCAGAGGATGAGCGCGTACAGAGTTTAAAGGAGGGGCACCCCATGAGCAGCCGCATATCTGAAAGCACCGCTATGGCCGCGGAGCTGCTCGTCGTCGTAAACAACACTTCCCACGCCGAGCACCTGAGGCAGATGCTGGAACGGAACCATTACCGCGTGCAGGTCGCACGTAACGGCGGCGAGGCCCTGAGGATAGCTAACGAGAGCAGGCCGGAGCTGGTCATAACCGATGCCGTGATGCCGAACATGGATGGCTTCGCGTTCTGCCGCATGATCAAGGAAGAAGGTTTGAGGGATATTCCCGTCATCATTCTGAGCTCGTTTGCCGACCAGCTCGAAGTCATCAAGGGGCTGGAAAGCGGAGCGGACAGTCTGATTACCACGCCCTTTGACGAGGCGTTTCTTCTCTCCCGCATCGAACATCTGAAAAACGACCGGAACAAACCCCGGTGCGTTTCCGTACCCCCAGAGCTGGATATTTCCATTGACGGGCGGGATTATACCTTCCGCTCCGACCGGCGGCAGATACTTAACCTCTTTCTTTCCACCTATGAGGCGGCATCACACAACAACCGGGAACTGCTCAGGGCGCAGGATGAACTGCGCGAACTGAATGCCAGACTCGATGCCGCCAACAAGAAACTCGAGGCTGCCAACCTGGAGCTGGAAGCCTTCAGCTACAGGGTGTCCCATGAACTGCGGCGCCACTTGCACGCCATAACGAGCTTCAGCCAGGTAGTTACTGAAAATTGCGGCAGACAGATGGATGAAAATTGCAATCTGTTTGTAAGGGAAATATCCAGTAGAGCCTTTGACATGAGTGATTTTGTAAAATCACTGCTTAATTTGTCCAAAGTCAACCATCTTGCGGTAACTAAAGAACACGTTGATCTCAGTGCCATGGCACAAATCATTGCGGATGACTTCAGTAGTAGCGAGCCTGGCCGTAACGTTGCCTTTAGCATACGGGAAGGGCTGTCGGCCAAGGGGGACAAGACGTTATTGTGGCTGTTGCTTGAAAATCTCATGGGAAATTCCTGGAAATTCACCTCCAGGAGGGACGAGGCTGTCGTAGAATTCGGAATGGCAAAAATTAAAGGAAAGCGGACATTCTTTGTCCGCGACAATGGCGAAGGGTTTGCGATGTGCGATGCGGACAAGCTGTTCCGTCCGTTTGCCAAAATATCCAAGGAGTTCGACGGAGACGGCATCGGGCTGGCAACGGTTCACCGGATCATCAACCATCATGGCGGACGGATCTGGGCGGAAGGAGAGCCGGGCCAGGGGGCGACATTTTACTTCACCCTGTAGCAGTTGAAAGCCCTCATTTGCATACCGCACCGACAAAGCCGGGTTCCCTCTCTGGGATACCCGGCTTTTTATTTGTGCTTCCGATGAAATTGCTGACCAATCTCTACACGCGATAATGAAGGAGGAACTAAATTAATCGTGGGAGCGGAAGCACTATCTAACCCTTTACATAGTATCAGTATAGGCCTGCGCCCGTAAAAATGCAAAGCCCGCTTCTCACGCCGGTACATCGACGTTCCCGTGTTGCTCTGCGTCGTTCCGATGCGTTCAGGCATGATGATACGGCCAGTGATGCCGGTCTTCCTTTTGGTTCCGGTGGCGTTGTTCGTTGCTGTGGTTGATGATGCTGTACATCACCGCCATCCAGAACACGAACAGTACGAATGCGATCAGGTGCAGAAAGGTGATGACCATGTCTTTGCCTCCCTGCTTTCATTGTAGTCCCTGCGCCGGATCGGTGCGGAAAAATCCGACATCTCCGGTACACGCCTGTCCTGCCGTAGGGCCGCGACATTTTATGCTTTGCAATTGGCGGATTATTTATTAAAATCCACTAGCGAATCATAACTGCACGATGCAAAGGGTGGCTCAATGAAACTGGTGATTGCATATCGCTGCCATGCCACCCCGAGGTACGAGCGGACCTAGAACGTCCGCTCTCCATATGCCAAACCCGCCGGCTCCCCGACGGGTTTTTTCGTTACCCCGGAGGTGATGCGCGTGCCCGATCCCCTGTCGCTCGTTGTCTTCAGCCTCGATGAACAGCGGTATGCCCTGCGGCTTGCGTCCGTGGAGAGAACGGTCCGCATGGTCGAGATCACCTCCCTGCCCCGAGCGCCGGAGATCGTGCTCGGCGTGATCGATGCCCAGGGGGAGATCATGCCGGTCCTGGATATCCGCAGGCGTTTCCGCCTGCCGGAACGGCAGCCGGGCATTGCCGACCAGTTGATCATGGCACGCACCGCCAGACGCAGCGTGGCGCTGGTCGCCGATGCGGTCGTGGATGTCGTCACGCTCCCCGTGGATGAGCTGGTGGCACCTGCCTCGATCCTGCCGCAGTTGGACTATGTGGCGGGGGTGGCGCGGCTGGATGACGGCATGGTTTTCATTCACGATCTGGACGCATTCCTCTCCCTGGAAGAAGAACAGGCCCTGGCAACAGCGCTCACGGCCAACGGTTAAGACAGCCATGCCGCGCCAGGTTCCCGACCAGCAGATTTCCCGTCTCAACCGGTATGTGGCCGACTGGCTCGGCCTCCACTTCCCGAAAAAGCGCTGGCGCGATCTTGAGCGGATCATTATCCATGCCGCTCCCGAACTGGGGTTCCAGGCTGTTGACGAGTGCATCGAACGACTGGTTGCCGGCGAGTTCAGTGCGCACCAGGCGAACACTCTCGCCGGTCGCCTCACCATCGGTGAAACCTATTTCTTTCGCGAGCAGAACAGCTTCGACTTCCTCGAACACCGGATCCTGGCCGATCTGATAGCCGCGCGGCGGGGCAGGGACCAGCGCCTGAGGATCTGGAGCGCGGGATGCTCCACCGGCGAAGAACCCTATTCCCTTGCCATCATCCTCAATCGCCTGCTGCCCGACATCCGCGACTGGCAGGTAACCATCCTGGCGACGGACATCAATACCCAAGCCCTGGCCAGGGCCGGCCAGGGGCTGTACCGCGAATGGTCGTTCCGCGGCGTACCGGAGCCCATCAGGCAGCGCTATTTTACCATGACCGCTGAGGGGCTCTTCGAACTGTCGTACGCCATCAGGACAATGGTGACCTTTGCCGTCCTCAACCTGGCCGAGGACAGCTATCCGTCGCTTTCCACCAATACCAATGCCATGGATGTCATCTTCTGCCGCAACGTCCTCATGTACTTTGAGCCGAGGTGCCAACAGCAGGTGATCAGCGGTTTTCACCGCTCGCTGCTGGACAACGGCTGGCTGATCGTCAGTCCCTGCGAGGTCTCGCCGGCGTTTTCCCGCTATTTCGATACCGTCATGTTCCCCGGCGGATTTGTGTATAGAAAAGGTGGCAGGGGAACAAAACCGCAGCCATCGGTACTTGGGGAGCTGTCGGGGACGGTGCTGCCGGTGCCACTTCCGTCGGAACAGGTCGCGCCGCCGTTGCTCTCCGTCTCTCCGAAGCAGCCGGCGCAGCAGAAGCGTCGCCAGGTGCCGGCGTCGCCGGAATCCTCATGCGCGGAGGCCCTGGCGCTCTACCGCCAGGGCAGATATGACGAGGCGGCAGCGGTGCTTTCCCGCGTCCTGGAATGCCCGGCAGCGGATAACCGGCCGCAGTTCGGGAAAGCCGCCATCCTGCTGGCTCAGTCCCTGGCCAACCAGGGCAAGATCGCCCCGGCCCTGGAGTGGACGGAAAGGGCGATTGCTGTCGACAAGCTGAATGCGGAGTTGTATTATCTGCGCGCCACGATCCAGCAGGAGCAGGGGGCGGAGCCCCAGGCCATCGCCACCCTGAGGCAGGCGTTGTATCTGGACCCGAATTTCGTGTTGGCCCATTTTGCCCTGGCAACGCTTACCCTGCGGGAGAAGCCCGGGGAGGCGGATCGGCACTTCGAAAACGCCCTCGCCTTGCTGGGCGCTTGCGGAGTGGACGACCCGGTCCCGGGGGCGGACGGCATGACCGCAGGGCGACTTGTCGAGGTCATCGCCTCCACCAGGGAGAGCATGAAGCATTGATGAGCAGCGGGAGAAGGGATGGTTTCCGACAGTCACGCGGAGGAGCATATCATGGGTGAGAAGCCCGAAGGACCCTCGCCCCAGGCGGACACAACCGGCTGGGAGAAGCTTCATCGGCGCCTCGCAGCCGCCCGGGCGGCGGCCAGCCGGGGAGTGACACCGGATGAGGAGCAACGGATCCTGCGGCAACGCGCCCAGGTGCTGGCCCGGCAATCCCACCCGGGGGAAGGTGCGGGGGAGAGCCTCGAATGCCTGGAGTTCCTGCTGGCCAGTGAAACCTATGCCCTGGAGATCGCCTGGATTGCCGGGACCTGTCCGCTCAAGGAGATTACCCCGCTCCCCGGCACGCCGCCGTTTGTGGCCGGCATCATCAACGTGCGCGGCCGCATCCTGTCGGTGATCGACATCCGGCAGTTTTTCGATGTGCCGGCCAGGGGGCTGACCGACCTGAACAAGGTCGTCATCCTGCGGGACACGGACATGGAGTTCGGCATCCTGGCCGACGACATCATCGGTACGCGCTCGATCCCGCTGAAGGAGATACAGCCGCCGCCCGCCACCCTTACCGGCATTCGGGGGGAATACCTGAAGGGGGTGACGCGGGAGCGGACGGCCATCCTGGACGGACGGCGGCTGCTGGCGGACAGGGACCTGGTCGTCGAGGACGAGGTGGAAGGTTAGGGTCACGGTGCACTGAACAGGAGAAGGGGGATACTCGATGCTCGGTAAAATGCGGATCCAGACAAGGCTGATAGGGAGTTATGCCATCATCGTGGTGCTCATGATCATCACCGGGGCGTATGTCCTGGACAGGCTGGGCTATGTGGCGAGCCGCACCACGGAGCTGTATGAACACCCGTTCGTCGTCCGGAAGAACATTCGTGACGCCAACCTCAATTTTTTCAAGATGCACTACAAGCTGAAGGATGCGGCTCTGGCAAAGGAGGCGAGCAGCGCCAATGCCGATCTCAAGGAGATGTATGCCCTGGAGAAGGAGTTCAAGGCCAACATGGAGTTGGTCAAGGAGCGTTTCCTCGGCAAGCGGACGGATGTGGACGACATCTACCGGGTCTATGACGAATGGAAGCAACTGCGCAACCAGGTCATTGCCGCCTTGCGGGCGAACAAGCACGATGTTGCCCTGCAACTGGTGGCGGACCTGGACGCCAATCAGGTCGGGGCCATGGAAAAGGAAATGGCCGACATATTTACCTACGCCGAGAACAGGGCAGCCACCCTCTTCAAGGAATCTGAGGAGTCGGTCCGGCAATCCTACGCCCTGATCCTGGCCATGAA
>DATBXI010000294.1:0-4052 GCA_036514355.1 Desulfuromonadaceae bacterium | reverse complement strand
CTGTAATGCATCGCTGACTGCGATGCGATGCGGCTACGCCCCAAGGGGCGGGGAATTGTACCCGCAGAGATTAAAAAAAGGGTGGCTCCAATGGGGCCACCCTTTCGCGTTTATGCGTTGTGGGCAGTTCTTTGTCTATATCAGCTTGACCGCATTCTGGGCGATCTGGAGGACATAGGACGGCACGATACCCATCACGAGGGTTGCGGTCACCGAGATAACCAGCGAGAGCGCAATGGGAGCGGTGACCTTCATCCAGTCGAACTCTTCGGTCGGCTCCTTCATGTACATGTAGACCATGACGCGCAGGTAGTAGTAGACCGAGGCTGCGCTGTTGAGCACGCCGATGACTGCCAGCCAGATGTACCCCTTCTGGACGGCGCCGGAGAAGAGGTAAAACTTGCCGATGAAACCGGCTGTCGGCGGCATCCCGGCCAGCGAGAACAGGAACACCGACATGGCAACCGCCAGCACCGGATGCTTGAAGCCGAATCCGGCAAAATCCATGACCGTGCCGTTGGACTCGCCCTTTTTGCCCATGAGAATGATGATGGCAAAGGCGCCGATGTTCATGAAGGTGTACGACAGCATGTAGAACAGGATCCCGGCGGTACCGGTGGCAGTTCCCGCAGCAAAACCCACCAGGCAGTAGCCGGCGTGGGCGATGGAGGAGTAGGCCAGAATGCGCTTGATGTTGTCCTGGCGCAGGGCGGTGATGTTACCCACGGTCATGGTCAGGACCGCCAGGACCCACAGGAGCTGGCTCCAATCCGCCACCATGGTAGGGAACGCCACCAGCAGGATGCGCAGCGCAGCGGCAAAACCGGCAGCCTTGGGCCCGGCGGACATGAAGGCGGTCATGGGGGTCGGAGCCCCATCGTAGACGTCCGGGGTCCACATGTGGAACGGTGCCGCAGCAACCTTGAAAGCAAAGCCGGTCAGCATCAGCAGCATGCCGGCCAGCAGCATGATATTGGCCGACGGCAAGCTCATCATGCCGGCCTGGGCGGCGATCTTGGCGATACGGGTGGTGCCGGTGGCGCCGTAGGTCAGGGCCATGCCGTAGAGCAGGAAGCCGGTGGAAAAGGCGCCCAGCAGGAAGTATTTCAGGCCCGCCTCGTTGGACTTCGGGTTGGCACGGTTGAACCCGGCCAGCACGTAGAGCGATACCGACATCACCTCAAGTCCGAGGAAGATGGTCATCAGGTCGGTACCCGCCGCCATGAGCATCATCCCCACCACGGTGAAGAGGATCAGGGGATAGAGCTCACCGTGATTGCACTCCTCGCGCTCCATGTACTGGTCGGCAATCAGGATTGCCAGGCCGGCGGCGATCAGAAAGATCATCTTGAAGAACGTGGCAAAGTTGTCCTGCACGACCGAGCCGTTGAAGCTCTCGACATGCGCGCCCCAGCCGGCCCCCACAAGAACCGCCGACACCACGATGCCGATGAAGCTGATGTACCCGATATAGGACTTCTGGTTGCTGGGAATGAAGACGTTGATCAGCAACAGGGCCATGGCCAGCACGGAGAGGAAGGTCTCCGGCAGGATCGGTGTCAGGTTGACGGCTGGAATAGTAATCATGTCCATCTAATATATCCTCCGGTCGGATTGACTCGCTGTGTTACTTGGTTTCGTGGGGATTTACCACTGCCGCCGGTGCCGCAGGCGCAGCAGGCTGCTCCGCCGGCGCTGCCATGGCGGGTACCATTGCATGCCCCGCAGGCAATATCGGCATCTGCTGCGCCGTCATGCCGGCCGGCCGGGTCTGGGCCACCAGCTTCTTGATGGCCGGTTCCATCTTCTCGATGAAGGGGTTGGGGTAGAACCCCATGACAAAGATCAGGACTACGAGAGGCACCATGATGGCGATCTCACGGGCATTGAGGTCGAGCAGCTTCTGGTTCTTCGGATTGTCCAACTCGCCGAACATCACCCGCTGGAACATCCAGAGCATGTAGACCGCCGACAGGATCACGCCGCTGGTGGCAACCACCGTATACCAGCGCAGATCGCTCTCGAAGCCGCCCAGCAGGACCAGGAACTCGCCAACGAAACCGTTGGTGCCCGGCAGGCCGATGGAGGAGAAGGTAACGATCATGAAGATGGTGGCAAAGATGGGCATCTGCTTGGAAAGGCCACCGAAGTCGGTTATCAGTCGGGTATGCCGGCGTTCATAAATGAAGCCGACGATAAGGAACAGCGCACCGGTCGAGACGCCGTGGTTGAGCATCTGGAGCATGCCGCCGGTGATCCCCTGATCATTGAAGGCAAAGACCCCCAGCATGACGAACCCCAGGTGGGCCACCGAGGAGTAGGCGACCAGCTTCTTGACGTCCTCCTGCACCATGGCAACCAGAGCGGCATAGATGATGCCGATCACCGCCAGGGTCGCGATCAGCGGGGCAAACTGGTGGGCCGCATTGGGGAAGAGCGGCATGGCAAAGCGCACATAACCGTAGGTACCCATCTTCAGGAGGATGGCCGCCAGGATGACGGAACCGGCCGTGGGTGCCTCGGTATGGGCATCCGGCAACCAGGTGTGCAGCGGGAACATGGGAACCTTGATGGCAAAGGAGAACGCGAATGCCAGGAACAGCCATGTCTGTGTTGCCGGGTCAAGCTTCAGGTCAAAGAAGTGCAGCACGCTGAAATCCGTAATTCCGGCGGCAGTACCCTTGAAGTAGAGGGCAATCAGCGCGACCAGCATGAGCACGGAACCGGCCATGGTGTAGATGAAGAACTTGATGGCAGCGTAGATTTTGTTCTTGCCGCCCCAGATGCCGATGATGAAATACATCGGGATCAGCATGACCTCCCAGAAGATGTAGAACAGGAACAGGTCCAGGGAGATGAATGCCCCCAGCATGCCGGTTTCGAGAAGCAGGAGGCAGATCATGTACTCCTTGACCTTCTCTTCCACGGCTGTCCAGGTGGAGAGCACGGCGATCGGCATGATGAACGTGGTCAGGATGACGAGCCAGAGACTGATACCATCGATGCCGACATTGTAGCGCATGGCAAAGGGGCCTGCCGCGATCCAGGGCACATTCTCCACGAACTGGAATTCAGCGTTGGTCTGGAATCCGAACAGGATCGGCAGCGACACCAGGAAGGTTACCACGGTCACCACAAAGGCGACGCCCCGCAGTACCGCCTTGCTGTCCTTGGGTATGAACAGCAGCAGCAGGACACCCAGTATCGGCAGGAATGTCGTCAGGCTCAGTAGGTTACTCATGAATTCATGCTCCTTTGTGCAAATTGCTTATGTCCAGTTTACTTGAATACGTAGTAACCGATGATCACGACCACGCCAAAGGCCATGCTCCAGGCATAATTGGAGAGGAGGCCGGACTGCATGAAGCGGAATATGCCGCTGAACCCCATCACAACCTGGGCAACGCCGTTGACGATGCCGTCCACCACCACCACGTCGAACCCTTTCCAGAGAAAACGACCCAAGGCCTTGCAGGGGTTGACGAACAGGAAGTCGTACAGCTCGTCGATGTACCACTTGTTGTACACGGCGCGATACAGGGCGGGGAACGCGTCCGTAAATTTCTTCGGCAGCCCGACGTTTTTGGCGTAGAGGGATATCGCGATCATGATGCCGAAGGCGGCAACCACCACGGAGAAACCCATCAGTCCGAGCTCAAGGCTGTGGCTGTGGTGTTCGCCGGCATGGGCATACGTGGCGCCGTACTCGTTGGCCAGTTCAAAGACCGGCTCAAGCCAGTGCTCGAAATAGTTGGGGAGCATGCCCAGCAGTTTCGGCATGCCGATGAAACCGCCGATGGTGGCGAGGAAGCCGAGGACCATCAGAGGGATGGTGATGACCAGCGGGGACTCGTGCAGATGGCTCTTGACCTTGGGGTTGATGCGGCATTCGCCGAAGAAGGTCATGAAGACCAGACGGAACATGTAAAAGGCGGTGAAGCAGGCAGCCACTGCGCCGACACCCCAGAGAACTATGTTGAGGCCGCCGTGGAAGGGGTTGGAGAATGCCTGCCAGAGAATCTCGTCTTTCGAGAAAAAGCCCGAGAACGGCG
>DATBXI010000293.1:0-5285 GCA_036514355.1 Desulfuromonadaceae bacterium | reverse complement strand
CCCGCCGTTCTTGCGTTGATTCATAAACATTTGCCTCAGAGGACACAGAGAAAATCAGGGGGCAACTCCATAGACCTTTGAGGTTTATAAAACCTCAAAGGTCTGTCATCACCCTTTGGAAGTAACTCGGTGTCCTCTGTGACCTCTGTGGTTGACAGCCTTTACGGAAGGGAGAACGGCTATGACCCTCTGGAAAACCCGGGCCACCCTGGAGCAGCTTGCGGAGCAATCGCGAGGGACCCTGATGGAGCACCTCGGGATCGAATATGTGGAGATCGGCGATGATTATCTGAAGGCCAGGATGCCGGTCGATCACAGGACACGGCAGCCGGCCGGCCTCCTGCATGGCGGGGCTTCTGCCGCATTGGCCGAGACCTTGGGAAGCGTGGCCGCGGGATTGTGCGTGGACAGGGAATCACGGACGATTGTCGGGCTCGAAATAAACGCCAATCACATCCGTCCGGTGACCCACGGTTGGGTTACGGGGGTGGCGACGCCGATCCATGTGGGGAACGCCACGCAGCTCTGGGACATCAGGATTTACAACGAACGGGAAAAACTCGTGTGTGTTTCACGGCTTACCGTGGCAAATATCGATAAGCCTCAGAAGGTCGCTTAAACCCGGATGGGGAGGACACTCACGGATCCATGAGTTAACCGGCATGCGGGATGCCCGCGTGATGACGGCGTGCTGCAAAAATTGTTGACCTCAAAGATGCCGCAAACTCCACCAGGCACCTTATTACATGCCTTTCTACTACACGCCATACTGTATCCTGCCGTTCCTCTCGGCCCCGGGCTGGCGGCGTTCGCCCTGCGGCGACGGCATGTCCCGGCCGCACAGGCGCTCTTTTGGCTTATGATCGGCATGGCCGGCCCCTGTCAAGAGCTTCGACATGTCCACCTCGGCATTCCTGATGAGCGGTATGCTTTGCTCCATCGCTATATTCCGTCACCGGCTGCTCGATCTTGTGCCCATTGCCCGGGAAACCCTGTCCGAGGTGATGGTCGATCCGGTGCTGGTCATCGACGGTGAAGGGCGGCTCGCAATCGCCAATCTTGCCGCCCGCAAGTTGTTCTACTGAGTCTCCCCCTGTTCCCGAATTGTCCAGCCAGGGACAGCCTGTCCGGTTTGGGACATCATACCCGCGCCATAATTCAATAACCAACTGAAATAACTTAAAATATCTGTTTGGCATGGATTTCGCTATATATCCTGGTAAGCCACTCTTATGAGCCACTATTGTCCCGTCCTGCCCCATCTATCGGCGCGAATCGCAGAAGAGTGGCGACCGATGAGGTACGTGAGCGGCGGCAGCCAATACATGCTGTTTTCAGGGGGTACTGATGATCGATGAACTGGTTCATGAGATTGCTGCAGAAATGTCGGTCCCGTTGTCAACCATCCAGTTGATTGATGGCCGCAGATTGGGTTTCAAAGATTCCTATCTCTTGAAGATGACCCTTAACAATACGGTTGCTTCGACCATACTGCACCAGGAAAAGCCATCCGAGGCGAACAGGGAAGAAGGGTACGATCGAATCAGGCACGAGATACGAAACGCCCTGTCCAAGCTGCAAACCCTGCTGGAAAAGTAGGTTGGACCACACGTGCCCCGTAGTTCAGCACCGGCCGCACTAACAGGTGATGCCATGGAAAATGGAAAGTATCTTCTCGGAAGACAGCCGATAGTGAATCGCAGGGAAGAGCTTGTTGCCTACGAACTGCTCTTTCGTTCCGCAGGTTCGCAGACGGCCGACGTGGGAGACGCATCGTACGCAACTGCCAGCGTGATCGTCAACACCCTGACCGGGTTTGGCATCGAGGATATCCTGGGGAAGTACAAAGGGTTCATCAACCTGGAGTTGGAACTGTTGATGGACGATGCGCTGAACATCCTGCCCAGGGAACAGGTGGTCATCGAGCTTCTGGAAACCCTGCAGGTTACCCCGGAATTGGTAGAGCGCTGCCGATTCCTCAAGGAGAGCGGTTTTTCCCTGGCCCTTGACGATAACGAGTATAGCCCGGCCTATCATGCGTTGTACGAGATAGTGGACATCGTGAAGGTGGATCTCATGCAGAGCCCTCCGGCGCGATTGGCGGAAATGGTACGGCAGTTTGCCCGCTACCCGCTGAAACTGCTTGCGGAAAAGGTTGAGACACAGGCGGAGTTCCAACAGTGCCTTGACCTCGGTTTCGATATGTTCCAGGGATACTATTTTGCCAAGCCATCGGTCATGGAAAAAAAACGCCTGGACGATTCCGGCTCCACGTTGCTCAAGCTGATGCGCCTGCTCAACGAGGATGCGGACCAGTTGGAGGTCGAGAAAGCCTTCCGGGGAGATCCGGGGCTTACCTACAAATTGCTTCTTCTGGTCAACTCCGTCGGTATCGGCATGCGCAACAAGATCGATACCGTCCGGCATGCCATTGCGATCCTGGGATACCAACAGATCAAGCGCTGGGTCCAACTGGCTCTTTTCGCGAACAACGACCAGCGCGGCATGGAAAATCCCCTGGTGGACATGGTCGCCGTGCGGGCCGGTTTCATGGAGCATATGGCCGCCTGTCACTGCAGCCTGAAAGGGTTCAACGACTCGGCCGAGAAGGCGTTCATGACCGGAATCCTGTCGGTCCTGGAAAAAGTCTATGACATCCCGATGGAGGAGGTCGTGCGAAACCTGAACCTCTCCGATGATGTCAGGGACGCACTTGTCACGCGGCAGGGGGGGCTGGGGAAACTGCTCCATCTGGCGGAGCTGCTCGAACAATTGGATTTTCGCCACCTCGGCCTGCACCTGGATGAGATGGGCATTTCCTTCGACGATGTGCTCCACTCCCAGAGGCGGGCGTTCACGTGGCACAAGGGGATGGCCTGATGAAAGGTTGAAATCGTACAGCAGCTCAAGGAATGCCTTATTGTGGAATAGGCAAGGCAGACACAGGAGGAATTCATGGCTCTCGATCAGTCGGTCGTCGCTGCACTGGGACTCACTGAGAGCGACTTGCTCAAGGGTATGGTCAGTGACGTCCAGGAAGTGTTCAGTACCATGGTGGGGAAGAATAATCTGTTGCACCTCCCCTTGATGCTCGATCCCATCACCCACTTTGAAGGGTGCGTTACGGCGATGGTGGGGATGGCCGGTGCCTACAACGGCGTGGTGAGCCTGCATGCGCCCCGGAAGCTGGCACTGGATTTTGCTTCCAACATGTTGGGGGTGGAGTTGACGGAATTGGATGCCGATGTCAACGACGCTTTTGGAGAGATTGCCAACATGATTGCCGGCTCATTCAAGCAGTACCTGTCTCGCGGGGGTACCGACGTCAGACTGTCCACGCCTTCGGTCATTGCCGGCAGGGATTACCATGTCACGGCCGGCAGCCCCGATGATACCCTCATGCTCTGCTTTGCCTCGGACGAGCACAGTTTCCTGGTCAATGCCTTTCTGCAAGGGGGGACGTGAGGTGAGGGCAATCGGGCGGCGGTCGTGTCGGGGCGCATGGGTGTGTCGCGGCGATGTTTTCTGCAAAGGAGCGAGATCATGAAAGAAAAGCGGCGTTCTCAACGTATCAATTGTCAGGGTACGGGTTGGCTGCAATTCCAGGACATTCAGTGCTTTTGCCGGCTGAAGGATGTCTCCCTGCATGGAGCGATGGTGAGCCTGAAGGAGATGCCCGCCATCCCGGTGCAACAGGGCGAAAAATGCTGCCTGAGGCTCTATCAGGATATGGACGGGCACCGGTACGGCGATTTTGTGGCACAGGTCATTCGTTTTGACCCCGCCGGAGCCGGCCTTGAATTTACTGAAGTGGCAGGCGTTTCCCGGGACATACTGGAACACCTCATACGGAAAGAGCAGCGCTTTTTCGAGGGAGCACACAACATCATCGCGCTGGTTCGGGAGGCCGCGAAACTCCGGGGGATTGAGTTGACAGACATCCACTTTGACAGGGGCGAACTTATTCCGGATAGGGAAGTACATACCCTGCGATTCTCTGCCGGAGAGCATAGATCAAATGTTCATTTGCATCGCGCCGACATTGAGGGATGTTATGCCCAGGATGGTACTGCGCCGGCTCGCCGGGAGATCCACAGGGCGATGGATAGATTACACGGGTTGAATAGGCCGCAAGACAGCTGACGTTCAAGCGCTACGCGGCATGACTGATGGCCCTCGGTCGTCCTTCCTGATCCTTACCACCTGGCTTACTCCCTTCATGGCCTCGATCTCGTGATCGTCCAGAGTGTCCGTGTCGCCGATCACACCGATGATGGTGCGGTTGGCGCCGGTCGACTGATGGATGTCGAAATCGTGGGAGATCAGGTATTCCTTTATCTGGTCCAGCGCCTCTTCCGATGCATGTTTCTTCATGATAATGAGCACGTTGCGTTATCTCCTTTTATCTACTACCTGAATCCCCATTCCGATGAATTCGGCAGAGACCGCTATTCTTCCCCGTCCGCATGGGACATGATGCGCTCCAGGCGGCGCGACTCGTCCACCACCCGTTCGAAAAGCCTGACAATGGCCCCATCGTCCAGGGGGCCGGGGTTGTCCGTCTTCATGCGGGCAAAGATGCGCTTTTCCCTGGCCGGATCGAAAACGGGCAGGTTCAAGCCCTTCTTCAGGTGTCCGATCTCCAGCGCCAGACGGGCGCGCTCGTTGAAGATACGCAGCAGCACGTCATCCAGCAGGTCGATCCGTACTCTGAGTTCGTTGATGTCCAATGGAGTCTCCAGTCGTCAGAACTGTTTCTTGATGAAGGTGTCCCGTTTCCAGTGGGTGTCGTCCCGGTCGGCATAATCGATGTTATAGTGCAGGCCGCGGGATTCCTTGCGCATCTGGGCACAGGCCACGATCAACTCGGCCACGGTGGCGATGTTGCGCAGCTCGATGAGATCCGAGGTGACGATGAAGTTCCAGTAGTATTCATCAATCTCGTCCTGGATCAGCTTGATGCGCCGCATGGCCCGTTCCAGCCGCTTGTCCGAGCGGACTATACCCACGTAGTTCCACATGAAGCGCCGTATCTCATCCCAATTTTGGGATACGACCACCATCTCGTCGCTGTTGGTCGCCGTGCTCGCATCCCATTCAGGCAGTTCGCGCCGGTCGGGGTGCAGGGTCTGCAACGCATTGGTGGAATGTTTGTAGGCACGGCCGGCATAGACCGCCGCCTCCAGGAGCGAGTTGCTGGCCAGGCGGTTGGCGCCGTGCAGTCCGGTGCAGGCGGTCTCGCCGACGGCGTAGAGCCCCGGCACGTCGGTGCGCGCGGCGAGGTC
>DATBXI010000292.1:0-3405 GCA_036514355.1 Desulfuromonadaceae bacterium | reverse complement strand
GAACAGCCGCTTGTACTCGTCCAGCGCAAACCGGTCGGTCATGCCGGCGATGTAGTCGCACACCACCCGCTCCAGGCCGAGGCGCTCAACGCGCGCCCGGTACTTGGGGGGGAGCAGGTTGGGATAGCGCAGGTAGGTCTCGAACAGGCGGGTGATGAAGATCTCCGCCTTGACCCGCATCTTGTCCACCCGGTGGTGCCGGTACAGATTATCGAACAGGAAGCGTTTCAACTCCATGTTCTGGTGGGTGACCGGCTCGCTGAAGTGGGCCACGGGCCGGTTGACCCGGCGCAGGTCATCCAGGTCGGCAATGCCGAAACTCTCCAGGTTGGCGGCGATGGTGGCGCAGATGTCGGCGATCAGCAGGCCTATCAGGGCGCTGATGGTCTGAAAGACCAGGCGCCGGTCGTCGATGGTAGGGTACTTCTGCCTAACCCCGGCGCTGACCTGACGCCACAGATCCACCCGCTCCAGCATCTCCAGGGTGATGTACCCGGACTTCAGGCCGTCGTCGATGTCGTGGTTGTTGTAGGCGATCTCGTCGGCATAGTTGATGATCTGGGCCTCGATGGAGGGGACCGTGCCGGGCAGGAAGTCGGCCATGACCGCCTGCGGGGCATCGTAGGGGGAGGCGTGCTTGATGATCCCCTCCCTGACCTCCCAGGTCAGGTTGAGGCCGTCGAAGCCGGGGTAGCGCTCCTCCAGCTCGTCCACCACCCGGAAGGACTGGAGGTTGTGCTCGAAGCCGCCGTGCCCCTGCATCAGCCGATCCAGCACATCCTCGCCGGTGTGGCCGAAAGGGGTGTGCCCCAGGTCGTGGGCCAGGGCCAGGGCCTCGGTCAGCTCCTCGTTCAGGCGCAGCCTGCGGGCGATGGCGCGGCCGATCTGGGCCACCTCCAGGGAATGGGTCAGGCGGGTGCGGTAGTAATCCCCCTCGTGGTTGACGAACACCTGAGTCTTGTACTCCAGGCGGCGGAAGGCGGCGCAGTGGATGATCCGGTCCCGGTCCCGCTCGAAGGCGGGGCGGTTGTCGCGGAACTCCTCCACGTGTTTCCTGCCGCGGGACAGGGCGCTTTTGCAGGCATAGCCGGCCAGGTCGGTTCGTTCGGCGGATTCGGTCATGGATGCACCTCGTCAAAAACCTGTTTCACCGCAGAGGACGCAGAGTACACGGAGGAACGTCTGACAAACATAACGTGATGAAACAGGATAGCAAGATAAAGACTTGAGAGTTTTCACCGGTGCGCCTTTTCTCTGCGTCCTCCGCGTCCTCTGCGGTGCAATGTTTTTTTTATGATAACTACACCAGCCGATGAACCGGCGCAAGCACTTCCTGAAAATTCGAAAGCCCTCCTGTTTCCAGAGAGGGCTTTCCCGTTTCATGGCAGTAAAACAGTGCCGTAGGGCCGTATGACGTGCCGCCGTTGCTTCTGGTGAAACACACCGGGTGGCGGCGGCTGGTGCCACCCGGTGCACGGATACTAGCGGTTGACCCGGATCTGAGCCTGCTCGAAGCCGGCAAACACGCGGGCTCCCAGCATGAACTCGGCCCAGAACTCTCGCCACTGGGAGGGTTCCTTTTCTTCGGCCGTGGCCGGCTTGAGTTCGGCCAGGAAGATGGTCATGGCAGCGCCGACCATCAGCAGGGTGCCGGACAGCATGAAGGACTTGTTCAGCCCGCCGGGCTGGGCGTTCAGCATCTCGGAGACCTTGCCCATGACGAACCCGCCAACGCCCCAGGCGGTGAACAGGACCCCGTAATTCAGGCCGTAGTTCTTGGTGCCCCAGTAGTCCTTGGAGAAGGAGGGGAACAGAGCCAGGTTGGAGCCGTAGTTGAAACCGATGAAGGTGGCCAGGATCACCAGCAGCACGGCACTGTTGGAGCCTACCACCGGCACGGCGGCGAACATCAGGGCCGCCTGGAAAGCCAGCATGATGAACAGGGTGGCGCGGCGGCCGATCTTGTCGGACAGGACCCCGGCCACGATCCGGCCGGCGGCGTTGCCCAGGGCCATGATGGCCACGGCCAGGAAGGCCATGCTCCCCATGCTCTTCTTGGCTAGGCCGGCCACGCTGCCGATCACCATGAGGCCGGCCCCGGCGCCGATGAAGTAGGCCAACCAGAGCACGTAGAACTTGTAGTTGCGCAGCATCTCGGCGGCAGAGGCGTTCACCTGGGGTTTAGCGGCGTTCAGCTTGGCCACCGGACCCGGATCGGACGGTTCGGCCGGCACGTACCCGGCCGGCGGATTGACCACCAGGAACGAGAGGCCGCACACCACCGCTGTGAAGGCGCCGCCCAGCATCAGCATGGAGGTCTGGATGCCGAAGGCGCCCAGGAGCCAGGAGGAGAGCGGAGCGATGTACACCGGCGCCAGCCCGAAGCCCGCCACCACGATCCCGGCTATGAGGCCGGTCTTGGCCGAGGAGAACCATTTGATGGCCGGCGGCGTGGCGGCGGAATAGCCGAAGCCGAAGCCGGCGCCCGCCAGGATGCCGAAGCCGGTCACCCAGGCGGCGTAGCTGTTGTCGAGTCCCATGAGGGTAAAGCCGCCCCCCACCAGCAGGCCGCCGATCAGGGCGGTCTTGGCCGGGCCGATCCGGTCCTGGCACTTGCCGGCCAGGATCATGGCAAAGGCAAAGGTCAGGCAACAGACCGCGTAGGGGTCGTTGATGGACTTGACGTCCCACTGGAAGGCGCCGGGGCCTCCCGTTTCGATGGAGGCCTTGATGGCCCCTTTGAAGATGCTCCAGGCGTACAGAACCCCCAGGGCCAGGTTGATGCCGGTGCCGGCCAGGACGACCCGCCACCCCTTGTTGCGCATATCTGACATGTCCATTCCTCCTCGGAGATCAGCCCTTGCGGGCCACGGCCTTTTTGAGCGGTCCGTTCATGCGGATCGCGGCGGCAAACTCCATCCAGAACACCAGATAGATGGAGACCATCAGCGACAGGCCGATGTTCTGGTTCTCGACCCCCAGCGCCTTGGCCAGGATCGGGGAGGCAAACCCGGCGCCATGGGTCCCGGTCACCCGCTCCAGCATGTAGAACACCGGCAGGGTCAGCAGGGTCCCCA
Organism: Desulfuromonadaceae bacterium; assembly: GCA_036514355.1. Lineage (GTDB taxonomy): Bacteria > Desulfobacterota > Desulfuromonadia > Geobacterales > Pseudopelobacteraceae > JACPFJ01. The sequence goes on along the minus strand of DATBXI010000292.1, from coordinate 328 downwards.
CCACCATGATGGCAAGACCGGCGGGGCGCTTGATCCAGTATTTGGGGGAGAAGCCGTACATGCGCATGAAGATCACCACCCAGATGATCCAGACCGAGTAGTCAACGGCGGCGTCGGGCAGGGCCAGCTTGTTCTTCACCAGGGCCACTTCAAGCACGGTCACGGCCCCCAGCAGGGTGAACATCCAGTTGAACTTCTCGTTGGCCTGGGTCTGCCAGTTGCGGCTGTCCGGGGCCTGGACCTCGTTGAAGGAGTGGCTGTGGGTGCCCAGGGCCGAGAAGAGGATGGCGAACCAGATGCCGGCATTGTGGAACAGGAGCGAGGCATG
>DATBXI010000291.1:0-7577 GCA_036514355.1 Desulfuromonadaceae bacterium | reverse complement strand
CCCCTTGGCGCACTCCGCGGCCGTTGCGCTGCTGTTGGTGGCGCCCACCACGTGCTTGAGGAAGTATTCGTGCCCCTTGGCGCTGGAGGAGATGGCGTTGCCGCGCCAGATGAACCAGACCTTGGGGGAGTTTTCCCGGGCATCCACATCCTCGATGGCAAATCTGAGGGAGCCCTGCTTCAGGCGCTCGACGATGTTTTTCCTGATCCCGTCGTCGTCCTGGGCCCCGGCCTCGACCGCCTCGGCAACGATGCGCTGCGGGCTGTCGTTGAAGTGGGGGGCAAAGGGGAGCCACCCCAGGCGGACCGCCTTGGCGTTGAAGTCGGCGGTGTGGAGCGGCATGGGCTCGCCGGTCTCGGGTTTGAAGTAGTCCACGAAACTGCGGTCGTAGCGCCACTGGTCCGAGTGCATGTACCAGAAACTGGGGGTGTTCTGCAGGCGGGACGGCTTGACCCAGTCCTGGGCCATGGCAATGGAGGTCCAGGGGGCCAGGGGCACCACCTTCTCCTGCCCCACGTAGTGGCCGAGACCACCCCCCTGCTTGCCCACGCTGCCGGTCAGGATCAGGGCCGTGATGGCGGCCCGGTAGATCAGGTCGTTGTGGTACCAGTGGTTGATGCCGGCGCCGACGATGATCATGTTCCTGCCTTCGGTCCGCTCGCCGTTCTCCCCCCACTCCCGGGCAATGCGCAGCACCGTCTCGGGGCTGATGCCGGTGTATTTCTCCTGCCAGGCCGGGGTGAACGGCTTGTCGTCGTCGTAATCCGTCGGGTAGTCGCCGCCCAGGCCGCGGGAAACCCCCAACTGGGCCGCCAGCAGGTCAAAGACCGTCACCACCGTCTCCTCGCCGCCGTCGGCGGTGCGGACGCGGCGGACCGGCACCTCGCGCAGGGCGGGGCCGTACCCCTCGAAGGAGAAACGCACTGGGGCGGTCTTATCACCGATCAGGGTCAGGCGGCTCTCGATGGGGGTTCCGTCCACCAGGTCGGTCATGTCCAGGTTCCAGTTCCCCTCGGCCTTGCTCCAGCGGGTGCCCATGCTTCCCTTGGGAATGCGCACCTGGCCGGCGTCGTCCATCACGCACAGGGTCCACTCCGGCAGCTCCACGGCCTGGCCGCGCTCGATGTCGCCGGCCCGCAGGAAGTCGCCGGGCTGCCAGGCATCCCCTTCCCGCTTCAGCTTCACCAGGAACGGCATGTCGGTGTATTTGCGGACATACTCCAGGAAATAGGGGGTGGGCCGGTCGAGGAAGAACTCCTTCATCAGGACGTGGTTGACCGTCATCCAGAAGGCGCCGTCGTGCCCCTGCTCCACCGGCAGCCAGGTGTCGGCGAACTTGGTCGCCATGTTGTAGTCCGGGGACATGACTACCACCTTGGCCCCCCGGTAGCGGGCCTCGGTGAGAAAGTGCGCGTCCGGGGTGCGGGTCATGGGCACGTTGGAACCGCACAGCACGAAATAGCTGCAATTGTACCAGTCGGCCGATTCGCACACATCGGTCTGCTCGCCCCATATCTGCGGGGAGGCGGGCGGCAGGTCGCAGTACCAATCGTAGAAGCTCATGGCCACTCCCCCCAGGAGCTGGAGAAAGCGGCTGCCGGCGGCATAGCTGATCATGGACATGGCCGGGATCGGGCTGAAGCCGACGATCCGGTCCGGACCGTACTTCTTGGCGGTGTAGATGTTCGAGGCCGCGATGATCTCCACCGCCTCGTCCCAGGTGCCGCGCCGGAAGCCGCCCATGCCGCGCTTGCTGGTGTAGGCACGGCGCGATTCCTCGTTTTCCACGATACTGGCCCAGGCATCCACCGGATCGCTGTGACGCGCCTTCGCCTCCTGCCACAGGTCCAGCAGCACGCCGCGCAGGTAGGGGTATTTCACCCTGAGCGGGCTGTAGAGGTACCAGGAGAAGCTGATGCCGCGGGGACAGCCGCGTGGTTCATGGTTGGGGATATCGGCGTTGAACTGGGGATAGTCGTTGGCCTGGAGCTCCCAACCGACGATGCCGTCCTTGACGTGCACCATCCAGCTGCAGCTGCCGGTGCAGTTGACGCCGTGGGTGCTGCGCACCACCTTGTCGTACTGCCAGCGGTTGCGGTAGAACTGTTCCCACTCCCGCGCCTCCGGAGCATGCTCGTCCCTGATGCGATCGCTCGACATTATCCGATCCTCCTCTTGTAGAGAGTAAATCCAATGATGATGCAGACAAACGCCAGCGCACCGGCCGCCCCGGTCCTGATGCCGGACGGGCTCGGCTGCTTGCCGGCCGAATCCTTGGCAAAGGCGATGAGCGCCTTCACCTCGTCGTCGGTCAACGACTTGTCGCTGTAGGCCTTTTTCATGATCGGAAACGAGAGCGCCTTGAGCGCCCCTTTCATCCCCTGCTCCCCCATCCCTTCATACAGGTAGGTCAGGTCGGCGGCCAGGTTGCCGCCCCTGATCCCCCCGACGGTGAAGGGGTGGCAGGCGGCGCAGGGCGCGCCTCCGTTACTGAAGGCGGTGCTCCCGGAAAAGAGCGCCCGGCCCCTGGCAACCAACTCGGGGGTGGCAGCAACCTCATCCTTCGGGGCAGCTGCCTGTCCGGGTTGCGGCGGGGCAGCGGTACCAGCGGCGGCGGCATCTTTCCCCAGCCAGGCAATGATGGCGCGGGCGTCTGCCGGGCTTATCCCCAGGCCGGGCATCTCGTAGCCGAACTTCTTCACCAGTTCCGCCTGGGTCGGGTCCTTCTCGGCGGTCAGCTTGCCCGGCTCGACGATGACCCGCTCCAACCAGGCAGCCGGTCGCCGGGCCGTCACTCCCTTGAGGTCTGGCCCCCCGGAATCGCCCCCGCCGATGGTATGGCAACTGGCGCACTGCTTGTCGAACAGTTCCTTGCCCTGGTCGGCCCAGACGGGGCAACTGACCGCCATGACAACCAGCATGGGTGTGTACCTGCACACGAGCCTGAACAGAGTAATCATGTGTGTTGACCTCCCGCGTTGTGCTGAATGGCGCCGCGACGCCGTTCTGAAACCGGAATGTTCCGGCTGATCGTTTGTGGATGAACGCACTGCCATTTCGACAGACTTGCGTATACACAGAGCAGGGAGTGTGCCAAGTTGTTGTTTTGAATATAATCAGCTGTATTTATTGGATATTAACTTCTGGAGGGGAGCAAAGGGGGCGAACAACCAGCTTTTGCATGTTACCCTTCTGTAACATGCCGGGTACGAGGTATTACCTGAATTACCCGTTCTCTATCTGTTTCAGCCGTTGCCAGAGAGTCTTGCGGGAGATGTTGAGCAGGCGCGCCGCCTCTCCCTTGTTCCCGCCGGTCCTGCTGAGGGTGTCCAGGATCATCTGGCGTTTGTAGTCCCCCACGGAGCGTGACAGGGAACCGGTGAGGAGGGTGGAATCCCCTTCATGGCCGAAACGGGGCAACTCCTCAGCGGAGGAAGTGAGGAAAGAGGGGGGAAGGTCATCGGGGGCGAGGCAATCCCCGCTGCACAGCGCCACGCCGCGCTCCAGGGCGTGCTGCAGTTCCCGAACATTGCCGGGGTAGTCGTAATTGAGCAGAACGTGGACGGTGGCCTCGCCCAGACCGTGGATGGTGCGCCCCATCTTTTCGGCAAAGCGGTTGAGGAAGTGCTCGGCCAGGAGGATGATATCCCCGCGGCGCTCCCGAAGGGGAGGCACATGGATGGTGATCACGTTGAGGCGATAGTACAGGTCCTCCCGGAAGCGGCCGGAGCTGACCTGGGCCTTGAGATCTTTGTTGGTGGCGGCGATGATGCGTGCGTCCACGCGGATTTCCCGCTCCCCACCCAGGCGGACCACGGTCTTTTCCTGCAGCACGCGCAGCAGCTTGGCCTGGGCGCTGGGGGGGAGGTCCCCCACCTCGTCCAGGAAGATGGTACCGCCACCAGCCTGCTCGAACTTGCCGCGGTGCCCGGAGACCGCTCCGGTGAACGCCCCGCGATCGTGACCGAACAGTTCCGACTCCACCAGGTGTTCCGGGAGGGCGGCGCAGTTGACCCTGATCATCGGCTTGGTGCGGCGCTTGCTGTGCTGCTGGATGGCCGTTGCCACCAGTTCCTTGCCGGTGCCGCTCTCGCCGGTGATCAGGATGGTGGAGTCGAGGCCGGCGGTGGCGGCGATGGTGCGGAAGACCTGGAGGATGGCCTGGCTGGTCCCCACGAACCCCTCGAAGGCGCTCCCCAGGCTCATCTGTTCCCGCAGGAGCTGGTTCTCCTCCTTCAGACGCTGTTTCTCGGTGATGTCGCGACTCACCAGCAGGGTGCCCAGGTAGCGGCCATCAGCCTGACGGATGGGGTAGTAGCTGTTCTCGAAATACTTGCCCTTGACCTCGATCACCCGGCGGGACTGCTGGAGGGAGCCGTCCCGGAACCCGGCCAGCATCTTACCGAGCCGTTCAGTCGTGCGGGCGGAGTGTATGGAGAGGATGTTGCGGCCGATGAAGTTCACCGCCTTGATGCCCCGGATCTCCTCGGCGGTGTGGTTGATGAACTTCAGACGATCCTCGGCGTCGATGAAAATGATCCCCTCACCCATGCTCTCAAGGATCGCTTGGTGGATCGTCGTCGTATCGTTGCCGGTTACCATATCGCCCTCCCGTCCGTATATGTTACCGAACGGTAACATACCCGCCCCGTCCGGTCAAACACGATTTCCCGGGAACGCCGCAGACTCACCCCGGACTGCGGCGGCACATGTTTTTTGTTGACCTCTGACATGTGGCTGTCTATATACATTGAGTTACTTTAAGGTGCGCAGACGCCGGGAATTTCTTTGAAGAAAGCGAGGTACCCATGTCGCTGGAAGGGAAAAAAGCCCCGGCGTTTTCGCTGGAGGGAAGCGATGGCAGGCGGCACTCTCTGAATGAGTATGCCGGCAAGACCGTGGTGATCTACTTCTATCCCAAGGACAGCACACCGGGATGTACCAAGGAGGCCTGCGGATTCCGGGACAGCTATCGGGAATTGTTGGACCGGGGGGTCGTCCTTCTGGGGGTCAGCAAGGATAGCCCGGCCTCCCACGGCAAGTTCATCACCGCCCATAACCTGCCGTTCGTGTTGCTGTCCGACCCGGATGCCTCCATGATGCGGGCCTATGGAGCCTTCGGGGAAAAGGTCCAGTACGGCAAGACGACCCAGGGCACCATCCGCTCCACCGTGGTGATCGGGCCGGACGGTAGTGTGCGAAAGCACTGGATCAAGGTTGCCAAGGCCGAGACGCATCCGGCCCAGGTGCTGGAATATCTGGTACACGGGTAGTTAACAGGACCTGAATGCGCAACAGTTTGATTGAAACGGCAATGGATGTATGCAATTTACATTTAGTTCAATAGGCGAAGGAGAGGACCGTTCATGCTCACCCACATGAAGATTCGCTACAAGCTGTTCCTGCTGCTGCTCATACCCCTGCTCGGCCTGGTCGTCTTCTCCGTGCGGGAGGTGGCGGACAAATACGGTACCATGGGAAACGTGGCAGCCACCCGCACCCTGACCGTGCTGACCGTCCGGGTAGGAGCGCTGATCCACGAGATCCAGAAGGAACGGGGGCTCTCATCCGGCTATATCAATGCCCGCGGGGGGAAGTTCCGCGATGAACTGGCACAACAGCGTCAGTTGGTCGATCGCGAGCTCAAAAACGTTCAGGAGTTCGCCGCTGCCAACGGCCAACAGGTGGAGGTGGTAAAGCCGTCGCTGGACGCAGCGGCCGCCACCCTGGCCAAACTGAAGGATACCCGGAGCAGCGTCGACCTCCTCAAGATCGAAGGCAAGGACTCTTTTGGCTATTTCACCGCCCTGATCGCCTCCTACACCGACGTGGTCGCCGCCGTGGCCACCACCAGCAAGCAACGGGAGCTCATGCGGGAGGCCACGGCCTACTATGCGTTTGTCATGGCCAAGGAGGAGACCGGCAAGGAGCGGGCCACCCTGAACGCCGTCATCACGGCCGATGCATTCAACGACGAGACCTTCCAGAGAACACTCGGCATCCTGGCCGCCCAGAAGAACTATCTCTCCCTGTTTCGGAAGTTCGCTACCCCTGCGGAGATCTCCGCCTTTGACGACAAGGCCAAGAGCCAGGCCTTCCAGCGGGTGGAGGACCTTCGTGCCGCTGTGCTGGCCAAGGGGATGACAGGGGGCTTCGGCATTGCCCCGGAGGACTGGTTCGGCACCATTACGAAGAAGATCGACACCATGAAGGAGGTGGAGGATTCCATTGCCAAGGAAATCCTCGCCACCGCCGACACCCTCTCCGCGAGCGCCAGGAACTCGCTCATTTTCAGCATCACGCTCTCCACCGTACTGGGCGGGGTGGCCGTGGTCCTGGGCTTCATGGTCATGCTCGGCATCGCCGCGCCGCTGGCGCGCATGCTCCAGATGCTCAAGGACATCGCCGAGGGTGAGGGAGACCTGACCAGGCGCCTGGACACGAACCGCAGGGACGAGTTCGGGGAACTTTCCTCCTGGTTCAACCGCTTCGTGGACAACATCCACGCCATCGTCGCCCAGGTCTCCGACACGACCCTCCAGGTTTCCTCCGCAGCCAGCCAGTTGAACGGCACTGCCGCCCAGATCGCCACCGCGGCCGAGGAGGTGGCCTGCCAATCGGTGACCGTGGCCACGGCCAGCGAGGAAATGTCCGCCACCTCCAACGACATCTCCCATAACTGCATGCTCGCCTCCGAGGTGGCGAATCGGGCCACCGATACCGCACGGGGGGGTGCCCACGTGGTGCAGGAGACCCTGAGCGGCATGGAGAAGATCGCCGAGCGGGTGCGGGAGGCGGCCGTCACGGTGGAGAGCCTGGGAGCCCGTTCCGACCAGATCGGCGCCATTGTCGGCACCATCGAGGACATTGCCGACCAGACCAACCTGCTGGCGCTCAATGCCGCCATAGAGGCGGCCCGGGCCGGGGAGCAGGGGCGCGGTTTCGCCGTGGTGGCCGACGAGGTGCGGGCCCTGGCGGAACGGACCACCAAGGCCACCAAGGAGATCGGCGGGATGATCAAGGCCATCCAGGGTGAGACCTCCGAGGCGGTGGGGAGCATGGAGAACGGGGTAAACGAGGTGGAACGGGGGATGGCGAGCTCGCGCAAATCGGGCGAGGCCCTGGAGGAGATCGTGAACGCCATCAACGAGGTGACCATGCAGGTGCACCAGATCGCCACGGCCGCCGAGGAGCAGACCGCTGTGACCGGCGAGATCTCCACCAATATCCACCAGATCACCGACGTGGTCCACGACACCGCCCGCGGCGCCCACGAGACCGCCACGGCCGCATCCCAGCTCTCCGGGCTGGCCAAGAGCCTCCAGGGCATGGTGGGGAGGTTCAAGCTGGCCTGACAGCCCTCCTCAATCCTCTCTCATAAGGGGGGAACGCGCTTTAAGACTCCGTTGTTACTCCCTCTCCCTTTGTGGAAGAGGGTTGGAGAGAGGGGTGATCCGGACAGCTCTGAGCAGAGGAAACACGATCTTCCACAACAGGCGTTCAGCATCGGTGGAGTCTCTCCGCATCTCTCTTGCCCTGTGCGTGAGATTGCTCGCCATGGCGCCCCTTCTAGCCCT